>NZ_RQVH01000010.1:0-75284 GCF_003992185.1 Veillonella sp. CNR 79/14
CCTTTTTATTTATTCTTTTCATGCAGTTGAAATATCTCTTCCTTAGAAAATACTTTTTTGTCTATTTTTTTAAAATAGGAATTATGTTCATCTATCAGTTTACTATCTTTTAAGTTATAAAATCCATTATTAATGGTTAATGTATTATCCTTTAGCTCTCCAAAATATTTTTTATTTGAATTTACATTGTTATCAAAAAAGAAATAATGATTCATTGTAAATGTTTTATCACCTGTCTTTTCTATGGTAATAAAAAATCCATTGCTATCTTTTTCGGAAGCCCATGTTCCCACAAATTCATCAGCAACACTTGATCCACATCCAGAAATAATTGCTGCCACAACTAAAATAACAGCTGCTAGTAAAATAGATAACTTTTTCATATCCTCTCTCCTTTTTAATAGATAACTCATAATCTCATTATATTAAACACCCTAGATAAAATCAAGGTTTCTAATACGTTAGAGAGCTTATCTAGGGTGTTTTTAAATTCGTTCTTCTTTATGTAAATTTCTTAAAGAGTACATATTTCTGATCTACGTTCATAGACTGTTAGATGTCTTTAGAGTTATCCATCATAGTATCAAGCGCCTGAACTGCACTTCCTTGGTTAGCTAATGTCAAATGTGAATACGTATCTAGTGTCATATCTATACTTGCGTGTCCTAATCGTTCTTGGACTACTTTTGGATTAATGCCAGATAAAAGTAACAATGTGGCATGTGTATGCCTCAAGTCATGAAAACGAATATGTCTTACAATCTGTGCCTTTTTTATTAGTCGTTGGAATTTTCTAGAGCTATAATGTCGTTTGTTATAACCATCACCAAACAAACCACCTATAATCCATCCATAATCTTGGTAAAGATTACCTAGTATCTTTTTATATTCTTGCTGTAATCTTTTATGTTCCAATAATGCTTCTAGTAATGCACTTCCGATTTGTACTTTTCTGCCTTTTCCTGTTTTAGGGCTTGTAACCGCTTGCCCTTTCACATCAGATTTAGAACGTTGAACCGATAAAAATGATGTAGAAACACTTAAATCACTCCACTTCAAAGCCATAATCTCACCCAATCGCATTCCTGTAAATACAGCAATCATAACACCTATGTAAAGATCCTGTGCAGACATGGTTTCTCCGATATTCCCTTTTTCTTTCGCCACTTCTACATCGTTCAATGCAAGCTCTAATACTGCCTTTACCTCTGTCTCAGATAAAGGATAAATTTCCTTTTTTTCAACTTTGGGTGGTAGAGTTAGTTTGACTGGATTTTTATTGGTTAGCCCTAAACGTATAGCCATATCAAAGCATGAAGATAAATATCTACGTTGATTCCTCACAGTGAGTGTCGATAATCCTTGTCCCTGTTGTCCACCATTAAACAACTGTTGTTGAAAAAACTGCTGTAGTGCAATTGGTTCTATTTTGCTAAGCCTAATCCCTGAAAAAGCATTACAGACAGGCGTTAGACAGCTCGTATACTTTTCTAGTGTTGATGGTCTTACAGTGTTTCTCATATACAAGTTTAACCATGTATAAATCCATTCATCAAGAGGTGGATTTATATCCTCACCTTTATTAGTATCTTCATAAAAGTCCAACCATTCACGTGCTTTTTTCTTTGCCTGAGATGCTTTCGGTGCATAAAATGATTTCCTACATGTCTTACCATCTTTATTTTTGTAGGAAACTCTATATTGATACCGATCACTATCTTCTAAATACCGAAGTGATCCTTCGCCATTTCCTTTTGCCATATTATCATTCCTATTATTTACAAAAATAGTTATTTTTTATTTCTTTCCTGATGAGACTTAACAGATTCAACATAAGTAATCTGATCATTGGCATCAAACCAATATTTGCTTTCACCTTTGTAAACACTATGAATTAAGCCCACTTGCTCATTAAGATTTTCTAATTTTGCTGTCATTTTATAATTGTAATAAATCTGAAATGAAAGCATTCCCAAAAGGATACATAAAATAATTTTCTTCCCTAATGACCAAAACTCAAGCGCCTCTTCACCTTTATAAATCGTAGCTTGAACCTCTTTAATACTTTTATCTAGTCGTTCACACAGCCCTTGTCCATATCTCCTACCAAGTTCCTCAGCATTATTAAAAAGGCGTTTAACCTCATACATTATTTGTCCTTCAACTTTATCAGGTATGTCAGATACCGATTCTCCTAATGTACTAATATTTTTATCTACGCTTTGTCTCCACTTCTGTTCAGCACTAGCGTCTGCCTCTAGCCTTTTATTAATTTTATTAACGTCAGTATCAACTTCATGAATATGACTAGCAGCATTTTTTATTCTACCGTCAATATCCCATAATACTTTATATAAATTGAAAGCATCATCCATGTTATTGTTGATACTTTTAGGCATTTTCACTTCATCTACATTCTGTGCCATAGGCGCAGGAGTTTCAACTGGTTTATTCTCTTCACGTTTTTCTTCCATTTGATACTTCCTAGTATATTTTCTTTCATTGCTAGGTTTTTGGTCGATATTATTTATATTCATAATTTACCTCATCATTCCTTTTGTTTTATTGCGTTTAAATCTACTATGAGGAACCTCCCTATCAACATTTATTTGCTTATCTTCTCTTGGCATTCCTCTATATTCATCTAGTAGTGCATTGTTACGATCTCTATTTTTAAAAAAAATCTTTTCCATACTTTCTTTCGATTCTAAATCCGATAGCGTGAAAGTTTTTGCTAAATTACTACCACGAGCTTTCTTTTTAGAATCATTTATATATGAAAATGTCACATGTTTTCTAGTATCTTCCCAACTACATTGAATCCCCCTCTCATTACATCCCGTGATAAAATCGTCCCTCCCTGTAGATTCATGTAACGTCTCAAGAATATCTTTTGCTATTTCTAACTTCCACGATTCTCCTCGCTCTATCAGTTTATACTCTGCAATATTATGTGTAACTACACGTCCTTCTTCTTGAATATGCTCTCCAACTGGTAACACCTGATCAAGGCCTAATTCTTTGCATCTGTTTTGTACTTTTTCCATAATTTCATGCATTCCTTTCCGACCAGCAATCTGCATTTTCTTTCCATCTTCCAGATTTACTGAATTGATTACCATGTGCACATGCAAATGGTCAGTATCATCATGCATACCTAACCACACCTGATAATTAGGAAATGTATTTTTAGCAATATCAACTGCTTTTAAAAATAGCTCTTCTTCCGTATACCTTTGCTCCTCATTCTCTGAAAAAGATAGCACCATATGATGTGCTTCACGTCCATTATGTTTCTGAAATGTCTCTCTTACACATTTAAAATCTTGTATGGCATCTTTATAATATGGACTACATTCAATGCCCTCTGAAAAAACAATTCTTGGCTTAGTGCTTTTCTTTTCAAATTGTACATATTTTATAGATCCCGCTGCGCTATGGGAACCTTTGCCTGCGCTAATAACTGCCATAAGGTTTCTAACTCCTGTTTGTAGGAATCACTCAATATAGGATTAGAATAATTATGTTCAATCATCCAATGACGGATCGTATTATAATGCCTTTGTAAACCTAACAAAGGTTTCAAAAGTGCTTGCGTATCCATTTCATTGATTGTAATTTTACTCTCTAATACCGACTTAATTACATAGGCTGATATTGTCATTCCTGCTCTATAGGCTAGTTCATTGATGATGTACCATTCATCTTCTGTCAGCCTAATATTTAGTCGGTAATTTTTTCTTTGTTTACCCATAGTTAGTTTGCTTCAAGGGGTGCAGGGTTCTCCCGCCCGTCGGAGACGAACCATCCTACTTTACTTACAATGCGACAGCTTTGTACGTACAAGTAGTATGGTTCGTACCGTAGAAGCTACTCCTCCCATCGTTTCATAGTTTCGTATAACAACGATTCCAATTCTTGAATCGTTGTTATACGATAACGTTCCTCAAGATACGCACCGAGCTTGCTTCTACGGGCTTGGATTCGCTCCTTCTCCATAGAGAGGAGGGAATCCAATTCTTCTTTCCGCTTCTGTATCTTTTTCTGTAACTCTTCATCCGTCAATCTCTTCATGACTGCCTCCATATAACTCTTTTAATCCATCCAAACATTCCTCTAAAATAGAGCGATGTTTTATTAAATAATCATTGATATCTTTACATGATGTATCAATAGGTTGTCTTATACAGTCCCATAAGTTAATAGGCTTTCTCCACCCAATTGTTACACATGTATTAATTAAATCCTGCATCCATTTTCTACCAGCAGTATCCAGATCAACCGCTATGATAACATCTAAATCTGTAGTTGCTACGATTCCTTCATAAACATTTATTAAGTTCACAATTGAGCCCAATGAAATCACATTAGGATATCCAGCTTCTATGATAGATAAGGCATCTATTTCACCTTCTGTAAGAATAATAGGAAGCTTTCTATTCATGTTTTGTGATCTAAAATAATCTCGTAATCCTGAAGATTTCATATAGCGGTATGAACTATGCTGTAAATATCTTTGAACATATCCTTCTTTTCCAAATGGAATCACAAGGGCCCTCTTATTCTCATCATATGTTAATCTATACTCTAAAATAGTTTTTTCTGTTATACCTCGTTCCTTCCAAAACGGAATCCCAGTCATCTGATTGCACTTTGAAAGATATTCTTCCACTTCGTCTACAGTTAATTTTTGTTTACTTTTATTTGCTTCCTTTTCTCTCTCCTCTTCAGTAGTAATATTTTCACCCAATACTTCACATAGTCGATAGTATTGTTCTTTTAATCCCTTCACACCTTCTAATGCAGCTACTAAATCATAAACATCAAATGAAGCTCCACAAGAAAAACATTTAGCTTTTCTAACTCCAGTATTTGGATCATTGTTAAGCCAATACGATTTCAATGATGGGCGTTTTTCATCATGTAGTACACAAAAATATGTATTCTTTTCACGTAATGCTCTACCTTTAATTCTCATATAATCATCAAGATATTTTTTCATTTCTTTAATTTTGCTTGGATGCACTGTTCCATTATTATTTTTCATTCTATAGCTCCTTACCTAATACCTTGTACTTGTACCTGTACTCCTACCTATACCCTTTCCTCTACCGGTCATATAAACCGGTACCTATACCGGTGGGTCAAACTAAGAAAGTAATTAAAAAAGGGTACACCTATCCCATGGACTTTGGCATACCCTAAAAAAGGTATGCAAGAAATTTCTCCTTGCATACCTACATAGCTAGCATATATAATGAATTATGCAAGGAGTTATTATTGTCGGGCAGACAATTATTTCTTGTTAAGCCTATTTCAGCGCCAACTGAAATGGGCTCTTTTTTTATTATAAGGCATACATGGCCTCCATTTTATGAGCATCAATTAAGATCCTACGACCTACTTTAATCGTTGGTAATTGTCCCTCACGTGCTAACCGATATAAGGCAGCTTCTGTAATACGTCCACAGAAAAACTTTTCAGCAGCTTCAGCTACTGTGATATACAAGTTTTCCGTAGAATAATCTGTTTTCTTCATAAAACCATCCTTTCTGTAAAATACATTTAAGTGATATAATATAATAGAATATTTTATTATTAAGACAATATATCTAACAAAGACATTGATCATCAATATGTCGATATTATTCCTTTATAGTATGAAAGTTAAATTAAATTGTCTAAGACAATTATATACGATATTAAAAATTATTTCAAGAGGAATACAATGAGAGATACAAAATTTTCTATAAACCTGAAAAAATTACGGAAAGACTACAATCTAACTCAAGTAGAGTTAGGTAAAATACTTAACTTAACAAAATCACAAATCTCATTCTATGAAAAAGGTGCCTCCTATCCTAGAATTGATTTAGTGACGAGACTTGCCCAATATTTTAATGTTCCATTAACACAGTTAATCGAATCTTCAGTTCGTGATTACTTTTATTTTAGAGAGGTTGTCACTGGTGAAGAAGTACATATAGAAAACATTCCAACTACTAGTGGTACAGAAAACTTTTTAGGTATTGCTGGACTTATTAAAAACCCTATTTTTCTAAAAAATAAGAAAATAGCAGTAAATAGTAATGAACATCGTGAGTATTCCAACTTTATGTTACTTATTCCTGAAAAAAATAGCGAATTAACAACATTCTTTTACAAACATTTAAATGATTTGCCCATTCAATCTTTAGAAGATATATATAACTATAACACTTGGTGTTTTCCTAAAAATACTGACCAATATTACGATGGTTATCCTTTGTTATATCAATTATTGAAATCTAGCCATAAAGGCGCATGGCTTAACGCCCCTATCGCTAAACCAGCTACTGATCATAATATTCTAGCTTTGGTACTACCAGAGTGTGATGAAATCATTCGTTTATATATCTTGCCTGAAAAAAAAGGCTGTAAGCTGCATGCAGTTCGTAATCCAGATTTACAAAAAGAAATCGAAGAATGGCTTCAAAAAGATCCCAAGGAGCGAAAAAAAATAGGTTGTAGTTATTGTTTAAGTACTAACGATGAAGAAACTGCGTTTGAGGATATGATTGACGATAATTGTACAAACACTGATGAGTACGATTCTAAGTATAATCTAAAACGCTTCCTAAAAAATCGCGGCATTGAAATGGATGAGGATTAATTTTTTACTCAACATTGTTTTTAATATCCTGAAATGAGGTATGTATCATGAACACTCTAAAATCCCCTGTAAAACGTTTTTCAGTAGCCTGTATGGCATTATGTATCACACTACTCTCTTATGCGCAAATTGATGCCTTTGATGCAGTTAAAGAGGCAAAAGCTATTAGCTCTAATCCTGAAAATATCTATACCATGTATGTTGGTATGCCAAAAAGCGAATTAGAACAAAACTTTTCCAATATTAAAGGTTGGGAAATTATGAATGAACCTGAAATTTTTAATATTCAAAGAGAATATTCAGGCTGGGATACTATAAAGGCCGGTTCAACTTTGACTCAAATGGCATTTGTTACATATGATAAAACTCATCATGTTAATGAAGTAACTAGTAGATTTAATGTAGATAGTCTCCGCTACGCAACGGAAATCTACGATACCATGTATAAAACATTAGAAACTAAATATGGAATGCCAGAAAGTTCCCTCTATCAAGCTGCAAACACAAAATCTGCCTCATGGGTATATGGAAATCATGAATACTATTTAAGTTTAGGTACCGTTTTTCATTACAATCATAAAGTCAACTACTATTCAGTGGATTTAATAGTTCATCCTTATAGATCGTTTAAGAATTAATATTTTTTCTTGTAAAATGAGCCCAATTTTAATTCAAAACTACATCAAAAATTATATATCGAAGGATAAGAACCTACTGTAGATTCACTCCATTCAATGGTGCACGCCTAGTAATTATGCGATTTTTATATCTTAATTAACTCTATTAAGACAATAAAAAACGTTTCTAAAACTCCGGAACCGGGTGCGCAGGTTCGATTCCTGCTAGGCGCACCATTGATATCACTGGATTCTCATCGTTTTTGAGAATCCATTTTTTGCATTTGAGCCCAATTTGAATTTCCATAAAAACCGAACCCCCCAATGTTATATCTAATTCAGATACCATTGAAGGCTTATTACATTATATTTTTTTCTTAAAGTTGCTCTTTGATCAACTCTAATAAAGCATCACAGCTACGGCTTATATCATCATAGGTTTCGTCAAAATTTCCTGTATACCAAGGGTCTTTTACGTCTCGACTTTCTCCAACAAAGGCCATAGCCTTATACACCTTATGGTCAACATCATCATCGATAATGAGACGCAAGTTTCGTGCATTATTTTCATCCATGATAATGAGGTAATCAAAGTTACGATAATCATCCATCGTCACTTGGCGGGCCTTGCGACGAGTATAAGGAATATCCATTTCATC
The DNA here is from genome assembly GCF_003992185.1 of Veillonella sp. CNR 79/14. Taxonomy (NCBI): domain Bacteria; kingdom Bacillati; phylum Bacillota; class Negativicutes; order Veillonellales; family Veillonellaceae; genus Veillonella; species Veillonella sp. CNR 79/14. The sequence goes on from NZ_RQVH01000010.1 coordinate 7,929, forward strand.
TAATTTTTGTTTAGTTCCATAATGGGTATCGTTTCCTATCTCCTCACGAGATGTAGCTGCGGACTCAATATATATAGAATCGGTTAACCCCGCCTTGTTAACGATATGCTTCATATAAAACTCTGCCATCGTAGAGCGACAAATATTACCGTGACAGATGAATAAGACTTTTATCATACTGACCTCCTTACATACTAATAGTCCTTACAGCATACGCTATAAGGACTATTAGTGCAAGATTTAATTAGAAGTTATGTCGTACTCCCGCATCAATACGCCATGTATTGTCTATAGTAGCACCAAAGTTTTTAGTGAATGTACCATATACATATGTACTTGGGCGAATGCTCCAGGAGCCCCCGATTTCGGCATCAAGCCATGTATCTTTCAAATCAAGTTCTGTATGTACCGTTGGATTACCTGGTGCGGAATATGTCGTATTGACCTTACTAGAAAATTCATGAGCCAATGCGAGTTTTGCAAAGATGTTGGATGTTTCTGTTTCTCTGCCAATACCAAATCCCAATCGACCTACTGCAGAGTTAACAGCATCAGCTTTCACATGCATAGATCCACCATTAACAATATTAGCATCATAGGATACGCCGTTCAAACGACCTACAATCAATTCTACACTAGGATCCATGTAGAAACCATGTTGTTTCTTAATACGTTTACCGTATTCAACACTGAAAGAGGTACCAAATGTATGATAATCACCACTCAATTGTTGTTTCTCTACGAGATAAAGTTTGTAATTATTGGACAAGCGGTTTACACGAGCAATGACATCTAAGTAACTTCCATCATCATGTTGCTTGGTACCATATAATCCAATACCACCGATTTTACTGTCTCCATTACCAATACCATAAGAGTTGCTAGACGTACTGTAATGTAGAGCGCCACCTAGAGTCCAACCATTGGATACCTTATGATCATACCCAATTTGTACACCATTATATCTCATATGAGCATCGGTACCCTCTGTCATTTTAGATTCGCCTCCAATGTATTTGGCCCATACACCATCATGCATAGTAGCCAAACGAAGATCCCCTAAACGACGTTGTAAATCGTTCGTAGTATCACTCCAAGCCATCGCTGTAGAGACAAGAGCAGATTTCGTACTATTTACTACCGAAGATTCACTAGCATGTGTTACAGTCGCCGTATCAGCAACAACAAGATTACCTTGTGCATCAAATGCATTTGTACCAAGTTCAATCATAGCAGCCGGTCTTGTAATACCTTCATTAACTTGAACGGCAGCAGCTAGTTTCTTATCATTCCCAGTATATTGTAATTTAGTGGCTAACGATTTCATTTCTGCACGATAACTTGCATCATCAGTCAAATTCTTAGCACTATCACCTTGTACAGTGATGTGGCTATGATCAGCAGCATGTTGGATAATGATTTGTCCATTGCCAGCTTCGCTCGCTGGCACACCTGTTTTATAATTAGCATTTACAAAACCGCTATAGTTTTGAATCGTAATAGGACGAGCATCGATAGGATGAATCATACCTACTGCAGTTGGATTTGCACCACCTACAAGATTACGAACTTTACTGCCTTTATATAAGTATGCTGCATCATCTCCTGATGGACGTGGTTTTCTTGGTGTAGGTCGTTCCTTACCAATCCATTCATTATTCCAAGTAGCACCATTTTGTAAATATATATCGGCACCAGAATTATGCGGATTTTTATTACTTTCAGCATATTCATTTAACACAGCACCAGTAAGACTAGAATTAGAGGTTGTAAAAGCTAGTCCGATATTTGCTGGCGCTTCATTAAGATTTGGATTCTCACCATAATCTTTATTAATTAACCCTACATTACCAACAGCTACTAAATCCTTCATACCTGGGTGTTTACCATCGGTACCTGCATTCACATATACATCGCCCTCCTCTGCCACAACAGAATAGGTATCTGATGTTTTAAGAGGATAGGTTATAATACGACCACCTCCATCAACGATAATATGACCTCGGTGATTCGCTTGCAATCCTACCCCCACAGCGTCAATATCTACATTGCCTTTCACATGAATATTGCTATCACCATAGTCTCTGTCAGGATTATCGTTATGATGTGGCACCTTACCACCAAGACCAGCATAGACAGCACTCATATAATAATGCCCCAAATCTTTTTTATCTGCTGGTGCATCATTTTTTAATCGTACAATAAGATCTTTATCTATAGTCAATTGAGATCCAAATACAGTATAAATCCCTGTTACATTTTTAGATTTACCTGTGTCCATCAAGCTTTTACCATGTACATTTACGGTTAACGTGTCTTCTATATGCTTAACCTCAGGTTCCGTTTGCTTTTGATTGCCCAACGATAAACCAATTAAGTTTTCTGCTTTATCACTATACTTAGTAATATCTGTAGCCATTACGGAATAAGACATTCCTGTTACTACTAATGCAGCCATCACTGCTGATACATGACGTGTAAATTTCATAAGAACCCCCACAACCAATAATATATATCAATAAATATACTGTCATTATACATCGTTATTTGCACTTCGTACATACTTATATGCCTATAAGCAAGGTATTATGCGTACTTCATATAGTAAAGCATTATTATGCCAATTAGTTATAATTGATAAAATTATCATAAAGACTAAAAATCTAAAACACTATGTAGAGATACAACCCCCAATAATCATATCACTGGATTCTCAGCCTTTTTGAGAATCTATTTTTACATTTGCTTCTAATTTTGAGCCCAATTTGAGTTTTTTCTTGCCAAACTTAAATAAAAGGAGTATACTAAACGCAATTATTGAAAGAAAGGAGTCACTACAATGATGAACCAAATCAATCTAGCTACAACAAATGCAAATACATTTTATTGGTTCTTTATCCACACTGCGGGTAAAGGACTATTTGAGCTACACTAATTTAGGTATCATCACTGAGTGGCTTTAAATAGTGATAAGGGCTACCCGTACTAGGTATAGGCGGGTAGCCCTTTTTGTATATCTTCCTATACCACCACTCACGAATACCTACACATATACGATTTAATATAGGAGGACATTATGATTATTCGATTACACACTACAGCAACTGAAGCACAAATTGCAGAATTACGTCAACAATTAGAGGCTACTGGTGTTACATTACACCCAGTACACGGAGAACAACAAGATATCATCGGTTTAATCGGTGATACATCCCGTGTCGACTTACGTGCCATTGAATCCCTTCCTTACGTGGAAAAAGTAATGCGTATCCAAGAGCCTTTCAAAAAAGCAAATCGTAAATTCCACCCACAAGACACAGTGGTCACTGTAGGTGATGCTAAAATTGGTGGCGGTCACTTCGCTATCATCGCAGGCCCTTGCTCTGTAGAAACACCAGAACAAGTCATCGAAGTAGCAAAAGCTGTGAAGGCAGCCGGTGCTGGCATTCTTCGTGGTGGTGCTTTCAAACCTCGTACATCTCCTTACTCTTTCCAAGGTATGGGCCCAAGTGGTTTAGCGTTACTAGAAGAGGCAAAAAAAGAAACTGGTCTACCTATTGTGTCAGAAGTTATGGATATCTCTCAATTAGAATACTTCGACAATGTAGATATGTTACAAATCGGCGCTCGTAATATGCAAAACTTCAATCTTTTAAAAGAAGTAGGTAAATTACGTAAACCAATCTTATTAAAACGTGGTTTATGCGCAACCTACGAAGAATGGTTAATGGCTGCGGAATACATCATGAGCGAAGGGAATGAACAAATCGTCCTTTGCGAGCGCGGTATCCGCACATTTGAAACACGTACACGTAATACATTAGATGTAACCGCTATTCCAATGATGCACGAATTATCTCATTTACCAATCATTATGGACCCTAGCCATGCAGCTGGCATGAGCCGTGTAGTTCCATCTTTATCCTTAGCCTCTGTTGGTGGCGGTGCTGATGGTTTAATGATCGAAGTGCACAACAATCCTGAAAAAGCATTATGTGATGGTCCACAATCCTTACGTCCAGATCAATTTGTCACTTTGGCTAGCCAAGTGTTCACTCTTCGTGATGCATTAGGTCATAAATAGGTTACACCTATGGATACGATTCATATTCAAGCCTCCACAGCTTACAATGTCATTATCGAACGGAATTGTTTGGCTCGCATCGGCGAGCTTTTGCAACCTATCAAATCCGCTTGTTCCGTCATGATTGTCACTGACGACAATGTGGGCCCTCTCTATGCATCTACAGTTTCTAAATCTCTAGAAACAGCTGGCTACACCGTTCATACCTACACATTCCCTCATGGTGAAAGTGAAAAAAACGGGCATCGTCTCATGGACCTTATGGAAACATTAGGACAAGCAAAGCTAACTCGTAAAGACCTAATCATCGCCTTAGGTGGTGGCGTCGTCGGCGACCTTGCGGGGTTCGCTGCTGCCACCTACTTACGGGGTATCGATTATGTGCAAATACCTACGTCACTGTTGGCTGCTGTCGATTCCTCCGTAGGCGGTAAAACAGCTGTTAACCTAGAGTGTGGTAAAAATTTATGGGGTGCTTTTAAACAACCTATCCTCGTTCTCTGTGATCCAGAAACACTTTCTACCTTACCTAAAGAGGAATGGATTAATGGATGTGGGGAAATCATCAAATATGGTTTCTTAGACCATCCAGAGTTACTAGATCAACTTCGAGAACGACCGATCTTACAACATCCAGAAGATGTAGATACTATCATCACTCAATGTGTACGTATCAAAGCCCATGTGGTGGAAGTAGATGAAAAGGAAAGCGGCCTTCGTACGACATTGAACTTAGGTCATACCTTTGGACATGGTATCGAGCACGGTAGTGCTTTCGCTATCCCGCACGGCAATTCCGTTGCTTTGGGACTCCTCATCATGGCAAAAGGTGCAGTAGCCAACGAAGAGCTAGATCCTACCATTGTTTCTAGTATTGAACAGTTGCTAATAGCCCATGAATTACCCACCACAACGACGATATCAAAAGATGTAATCTTAGAAGAAGCTAGTCACGATAAAAAAGCCTCTGGCTCTTCCATTACCATCGTAGTTCCTACAGGGTATGGCACGTCGGTGCTAAAAAAAGTTACCTTCTCTGAATTGGCTACCTACTGTAGAATATAACTACCATTTCTATTCTGTATATCTATTACGTATAACAATATTATTTACATGTAAACTAAACAGATTCTATATTTACCTTTTATCAGTATCCTTATACGACTTCCCAGTGGTTATGGTAATGATACCAGAAAGGATTTCTATGCAACATGTTTCCAATGTGCTCTTACGTGGCACAATCCCAGCCATACCGGCTAAGGCCCATGCTCATCGGGCACTTATCTCAGCGGCCCTTGCCACGAGTCCTAGCTCGATTTTAATTTCCCACTCTTCCAAGGACATTGATGCTACCATGGATTCCTTGCGAGCCCTTGGTGCAACGATTACCCATGAAAATGGTGTGGCTCATATTACTCCTGGCCCTTCCCCTTCTATAGGACAGGTATTACCCCACGAATCAGGTACAACCTTACGCTTACTCTTACCTGTGTCCGCCTCGATTTGTGACACTGTGAAAGTAGATGCCAAAGGACGTCTACCAGAACGACCACTAGAACCATTGTTGAGCGAAATGAAAGACCACGGCGTATCGTTTTCACAAGACGCACCGCCTTTCACTATGACAGGTCGTCTGCAAGGTGGTACCTTCACCATGACGGGGACCATAAGTTCTCAATTTTTCTCAGGTCTTCTTCTGGCAGCTCCACAACTGGGGCATACCACCGTTAATTGCACAAGTCCCTTACAATCGAAAGACTATGTGACATTAACCATAGAAACGATGAAAGACTTTGGTGTGCAAGTAATAGAAGGCACTACCGAAGAAGGATATCCAAGTTTTATTATCGAAGAGAACCAACACTTCCACGGTAATGAGAAATATCTGATTGAGGGAGATTGGTCTAATGGTGCCATTTGGCTAGTAGCAGCCGCTATGACAGGACAATCTATTTCTGTCACAGGTTTACGTCCTGATTCTGTACAAGCAGATAAACGGATTCTTTCCATTTTAGAAAGCGCTGGTGTCACTTGTACGTGGAATGGATCTACTATCACGATCACTGGCAAAGCACATAAGCCAATCCATGTAAATTTAGAACAAATGCCAGATTTGTTACCTATTTTATCTAGCTTAGCTTGCTCCATAGAAGGAGAATCTACTTTCATCAATGGAGCTCGCCTTCGATTGAAAGAGTCAGATCGTTTAGCAGCGGTGGCACAACTTGTTCGTGATTCTGGTGGTATCGTGCGCATGGAAAGGGATAACCTGTATATTACAGGAACAGGTACGCTTGATGGTGGCACTGTAGACTGTGTGAATGACCATCGCCTCGTCATGGCTGGTGCCTTAAACGCACTCATCGCTACCTCCCCTATAATCTTGCAAGACAGTGAAGCCATCAGTAAGTCGTATCCTCACTTTTTTGAAGACTGGAAACGATTAGGTGGGCAGACACATACTATATAAATGTATTTAACAAGTAAGGAGTAATTATGGCATCCTATTTCGGTCGCACTGTGAAAGTCTCCACCTTTGGAGCTTCTCACGGTCAAGCTATTGGCGGAGTTGTAGACGGACTTCCTTGTGGGTTTCCAGTTAATCTAGAAACCTTGCAAGCCTTCCTAAAACGACGAGCTCCAGGGCATCATCAATTACAAACACAAAGAAAAGAAGCAGATATCCCTGAGTTTCAATCAGGCCTCGTACAAGGAAGACTGAGCGGTTCTCCTTTGGCTTTCACTATTCAAAATACATCACAACGAAGTGGGGATTATGATAACCTACGAGATGTACCACGCCCATCTCATGCAGATTACACCGCTCGCATGCGCTATGGTGAGTATGTGGATATGCGTGGGGGCGGTCATTTCTCTGCTCGCCTAACAGCCCCTGTTTGCGTAGCTGGTGGCATTGCTATACAACTATTAGAATCTATCGGCATTCATGTGCGTGCACACTTAGCACAAGTTGGCACTGTCCCAGATACATCTATCGATTATACTAACCCACCTATGGACAAGCTCGCTAGTATCAGCACTGAAGCGATTCCTATGTTAGACCCTGTGCAACGTCATACAGCAGAGCAACTTGTATTGGAGTTAAAAACATCTGGCGATTCCACTGGTGGTATCGTAGAAGTCTTCGCCACTGGTTTACCTATTGGCATGGGAAATCCCAATTATGATGGTATTGAAAATCGCTTAGGCGCTACTCTATTCGGCATGCCTGCAGTGAAAGGTATTTCCTTTGGGTCTGGTTTCCCTGGCTGTGCGTCCCGTGGAAGTGAGCAAAACGATCCTTTCATCATCACTGAGGAAAGTGTTCGCACAGAAAAGAATAACAGCGGTGGCATCCAAGGTGGTATTACCAACGGTATGCCCCTTGTCATGCAAGTAGGGATTAAGCCCACACCGTCCATTTATCATGAGCAAAACTCAGTATCCCTCAGTAACCATAGTGCTGAAGTATTACAAATTCAAGGTCGCCATGACCCTTGCGTAGCGCTACGTGCCGTTCCTGTAGTAGAAGCTCTAACGGCTCTTGTCCTCTTAGATTTTGTACTAGAACATGATCCACATGTATTCCGTCATTTCAGTCATCCTGCGTTGGAGGTGTAAATGTTTGGATTATTAGGCCGCACCTTGGGCCACACCTACTCCCCCATGATTCATCAAGCCTTAGGAAATACATCCTATGACATATTTGAAATGGAACCAGACCAACTACAAGATTTTTTTAATCGTTCTGAATTACAAGGCTTAAATATTACCATTCCCTATAAAATCAATGCCTTACAGGCTTGTCATCACATCAGTGATATTGCAAAAGCAATTGGTTGTGTCAACACTATGGTTCGCCAAGCAGATGGTTCTTGGTATGGGACCAATACGGACTATGATGGCTTCCTAGCCACCTTGGATTGGTCTAGCATAGAAGTGACAAATAAGCATTGTTTAATTTTAGGTGATGGAGCCTCGTCCAATACAGTGCATGTGGCATTAGAAAGATTAGGCGCCGCCTCTATTACCCATATCAACCGCCATCGCTTTCCTACATATGGGCACATTGCACAATTTTATGAACGAGCACAGATAATTATCAACTGTACTCCAGTTGGTATGTATCCTTATTGTCCTGACCAAAGCATTCAATTAGCCCCTTTTACTCACTTAGAAGGTGTTATCGATTTGGTCTACAACCCACATCGCACTGCCATTCTAATAGAAGCGGAATCCTTAAATATACTCCATGTGAATGGCCTTGTATTTCTATTAGCCCAAGCTATAGCAGCCAGCGCTTTGTTTTTACATCGCACCTATGATGAAAGTATCCTTTCAGACTTATATAAACAATTCCGACGAAACCAAGAAAATATTGTTCTCATCGGTATGCCCGGATCCGGTAAAAGTACCATTGGTGAAGCTTTAGCAACACTAACTGGACGGACACTTGTGGACATAGACCATCGCATTACTGAGGAGGTCGGTGCTATTAGCGATTATATCTTAACCCACGGTGAACCTGCATTCCGCGCCATAGAATCTAGGATTATCACCGATGTGGGTAAACAGACAGATTTGATCATCTCTACCGGTGGCGGTGCTATCACCATACCGGAAAACTATGCCCCCCTTCGTCAAAATGGACGAATCTATGAAATCTATCGTCCCTTAGAAGAACTTGATACAACAGGACGTGTTCTCTCCTCTGGTGGCATAGAACGATTGCAAGAATTGTACACAGTACGGGCTCCCCTATATGCACGATTCCGTCAAGCACAAGTTCTAAACACTGGTACTCCTGAAAGCGTGGCTCAACACATCCTAACGGACTTATATAGCAATCTAGTATAACTTGCTATTAAGATATATACTATATCAGTCTTTCTTTTCTTATATCTACTCATCACTATTGGGATTCAAAGTTGAATGTATCAGGTAATTTTCTTATAGATGAATATATGCTACTACAATATATATACAAGCTATTGTCTACATCCTCTAGAAAAAATATATAAAATCATGAGATTATATAAAAGAATGTAATCTATTTTTAAGCATACGCTAAGATATTAAATATACGTAATCGGCTTTCAAAGGTGTTTCTTAAAAACACATGAAAGCCTTTTTACTGTCTAACCATAGTAATTCACTAGCTTTAATTGACATTCTATAGAAAATAGTTTAGTATTATCAAATATAAAAGTTTATATTGTATTAAGGAGGTTTTACTATGACGGACTCGCAACAAGAGTTAAAGCGTGGTCTTAAAAATCGCCACGTTCAATTATTAGCCATCGGTGGTGCTATCGGTACAGGTTTATTCCTCGGCTCTGGGCGATCTATTAGTTTAGCGGGCCCCTCTATCCTCCTCACGTATCTGATTACAGGTATTATCTGTTTCTTCATGATGCGTGCTTTAGGAGAGTTATTGCTTTCCAATTTAGATCACCATTCCTTCATTGACTTTGTAGAAGAATATTTAGGTGACCGAGCGGCCTTCATTACAGGTTGGACCTATTGGTTCTGTTGGCTTTCACTGGCCATGGCGGACTTAACTGCGGTCGGCTTGTACATGCAGTACTGGATACCGTGGATGCCACAATGGATACCGGCCCTCATCGTACTAGGCATATTACTAGTTATGAATTTGACAGCGGTCAAACACTTTGGTGAAATGGAGTTTTGGTTCGCTTTAATAAAAGTAATCGCCATCGTATCACTCATCATTATCGGGCTTATCATGATTCTTACAGGATTCACTACCAATGCTGGAGCGGCTGCCTTTGATAACCTATGGAATTACGGCGGTTGGTTTCCAAATGGAACCATGGGCTTTATCTTATCTTTCCAAATGGTAGTATTTGCTTTCACAGGCATTGAACTAGTAGGCCTCACAGCTGGGGAAACGGAAAATCCAAAAAAAGTTATCCCTATGGCCATTAACAATATTCCATTGCGAATTATTCTATTCTATATTGGATCTCTGGCGATTATCATGAGTATTTACCCATGGATTGCAGTAGATCCAAATTCTAGTCCCTTCGTGGCTGTGTTTAATGCAGTGGGTATCCTGGCTGCTGCGAGCATCGTAAACTTCGTTGTTCTAACATCGGCAGCATCTGCTACCAACTCCGGTATCTTTTCCACTAGCCGTATGATCTACGCATTATCAAAACGCGGACATGCACCGAGTCGAATGAAACGATTGACGAACCATGCTGTACCCTATCAGGCAACACTATTCTCCGCTGCAGCTTTACTATTTACCGTAGTCTTGAACTATGTCATGCCTGAAAGCGTATTCATCATGATTACATCTATCTCTACATTCTGCTTTATCTATATTTGGGCCATCATCGTCGTATGCCATCTCAAATATCGCAAGCAAAGACCAGAACTGGCGAAGCAATCTTCTTTCAAAATGCCACTGTACCCATTCATGAATTACCTGATCCTAGCGTTCTTCCTATTTATCTTGGTGGTACTAGCATTACAAAGTGACACACGCATCGCCCTCATGTTTACACCATTCTGGTTCATCCTACTATGGGCCTTCTACTCCATGTTGGCACCTAGCGATGACGATGAAAGCAATAATAACTAATACAAAAACATAAAAGAAGATCACGATGTACTCCAAATACTATGACTTATCATTTGTGAGGAGAATACCGTGATCTTTTTGATTGTACTATGCTTTGACAAATTCATTTATGTGTATACCATAACAATATCATATGTCGTTCATAGCAACAGAGAGTTATACATAACAATTTTTGTAATTTCTATAAAAATATGGTATACTATATGTAATAAAAAGAAGGGCCACCAACGTGTCGAAGGCGTTAGGCTCATCTCTAAAGTGCTAAAGTAGATACGCCTAACGTATTAAGGTCTAGGAAACCTTATGTCGTTAGGCGTTATCATTAATTATTTGAACAAATCAATGATTTGTACTAGTAAGTCTAAAATTAAAATCATTAAATAGATTTTTTCATACTTCGTCATAGTACCACCTCCTCCTATAGTTAGGAAGAGATGAGCCCAACTCACGTCGGTGACCCTTCTGTATTTTCATTATAGCATAAACTATGCAAAACGTTATCTTTTGAAAGATATTTTTTTAGAAAATAGATAATCTATCCATAAGGAACGCAGCACTAGCGTAGAAGATCCTGCGGCGCCCTTATTGACTAAATCAAACAACACCAAAAACGAGCAACATGTTCCGGAGCAAACCTAACCACTGTATCAGTTTGTGGAGGAATATGTTGCTCGTTTCCTTTGCTATATAAACAAGCACCACAAGATTTCATAACAAAACAAGTGACGCCCACCTGTGGATGAGTTCATTCCGTGTGGTATCAAAATTAATCCACGTAAGAAACGAGCAACAATTCCTTAAGATACACTACCAATGATAGCGTCTCTGTGGCGTTTCTTTATTACCTAAATACAACAAACACAAGAAGAGCACGGTGTGCCCCGAACAAACATTATGAAATACCGTTTGTGAGGGGTATACCGTGCTCTTCCCTTTGCTAGCTTAAATCCCGTACGCCACAGACTTCATAGAGAAACAAGTATCCATTCTCTCCTCGGCGCCCCACCTGTGGATGAGTTCTTTCCATAGGGCATCAAAATCAATCTATGCAAGAAACGAGCAACATATTCCGGAGCAAACCTACCGTAGGATCAGTTTGTGGAGGAATGTGTTGCTCGTTTCCATTATTTCAAACGCCGAAAGAACTCATACACAGCAAGCGCCGCTTTTTTGTTCATCCCCTCAACGCTTTCCAATTCTTCCAACTCTGCTACTCGCATAGCATCTAAATTACCAAAGTGCTTATACAGCGCTTTTCTACGTTTCGGACCGATCCCCTCAATATGGTCGAGAACGGATTCTAAGTTCCGCTTTCCACGCAATCTACGATGGTAGGTAATAGCAAATCGATGGGCTTCGTCACGTATTTGTTGGAGCAATTGTAATTCTGGCGTATGGTGTTCTAGAATAATACTTTCTGACTCCCCTTCGACGAATACTTCTTCGATTCGTTTTGCCAAAGATATGACAGGTACATCAGTAACTCCCATAGCACGGATGACTGGTAATGCTGCATTTAACTGACCTTTACCACCATCAATAATAATCAAATCTGGCATAGGCCAATCTTTTTCATTACCGTAGCGCCGTTCCATAATCTCCGCCATGGACGCAAAATCATCAGGCTTCCCTTGTACTGTTTTCAGCTTGAATCGACGATACTCTCGTTTCGCTGGCTTTCCACCTTCAAAGACCACCATGGATGCCACCGTTTCTGCCCCTTGCATATGAGAAATATCGTAACATTCCATACGCTCTGGCAATCTTGGCAAGTCGAGTACTTCTGCTAATTTTTTCACGGCCCCACCGGACTTATCTATTGTGTATTGCCACTGACGACGACGTTCTGCCAAGAAGTTCTGAGCATTTTCCTCCGCCATCTTGATAAGGTCTTTTTTATAGCCCCGTTGAGGTACAGATACGTCCACTTGTTGACCTTTCATAGAGGTGAACCATTCACTAAATAATTCACGGTCCACACTGTCCATAGGTAATAGCAATTCTTTAGGAATGAATGTAGATCCTCCATAATACTGTTTGATGAACTCCGTCATCACTAGCTCTGGGCTATCCCCTTCATGTTGGACAAAGTAATTTTCTCGTCCCAATAAACGACCACTGCGAATGAAAAACAGTTGAATACAAGCCATTGGACCATCGATGGCCATACCTAGTACATCCATATCGCCTCGCTGTGTGACCATGCGTTGCTTTTCTTGTACCTTTTGGATACTTAACAAGTCATCACGGTATTTTGCCGCTAACTCAAACTCCAGATCCTCTGAGGCTTGCTCCATCTTGGACGTAATCTCTTGGATCACTTGGACTTGTTTTCCTTCAAAAAGGGCTACAATGTCATCTATGTATTTGCGATAGGATTCTACCGTCACATAGTTCATGCAAGGACCTTCACAATAGTGCATATGATATTGCAAACAAGGTCGTTCTACTTTCATACTTTTACAAGTGCGCAATGGATAATAGGAACGCAAGATACGCAGTACATGATGTACCGCTGTAACGTCCGTGAAAGGTCCAAAATACTTGGCTCCGTCGCGTTCTAAGCGACGAGTCATAAACAAGCGGGGATACTCTTCTTGGACCGTCACTTTCACGTAAGGATATGTCTTGTCATCACGAAGCATAATATTATATTTCGGATGATGCTCCTTGATTAAAGTCGCCTCTAGGATAAGAGCTTCCATTTCTGTTTTCGTTTGGATCGTCTCCACATCCCACGCACGACGCATCATAGCGGTCACTTTCACGGAGCGATTCACATCTTGCTGCACATAAGATCTCACTCGATTGCGCAAGTTGATGGCCTTTCCTACATAGATGATGCGCTGGTACTTATCACGCCATAAGTAAACCCCTGGCGTGGTAGGTAGATGACTGACCTTTTCCAGTATATACGCTTGCTGTTCTAAATCTCCCATCATCATATCTTTCTGACTAGAGGCATTAAAATTCACTTCTTCTGCTTGCAACTGTGGATCTATGGGATTCATAGTATTTCCTCATCAACCAAAAGATGTTGTTCCATATAGTTCCTAGTTTTATCTAACACAGGACCTAAGAATTTACCCGTGTAACTTTCAGGCAAAGCAGCAATCTCCTCAGGTGTACCAGTACCCACAATGGTCCCCCCACGGAAACCACCTTCTGGACCTAAATCAATAATATGGTCTGCTGTTTTGATCACATCTAAATTATGCTCGATAACCACCACAGTATCCCCACCATCTGTGAGCTTTTGCAATACCTCTAAAAGCTTGCGGATATCTTCTACATGTAATCCAGTAGTCGGCTCATCCAGAATATATAAGGTTTTCCCTGTACTGCGCCGAGCCAGTTCAGTGGCTAGTTTAACCCGTTGTGCTTCCCCACCAGACAAGGTAGTCGCCGCTTGACCTAAGCGAATATAGCCTAAGCCCACCTCTTGTAAAGTTACCAATTTACGGTGAATTTTTGGGATAGCGCTAAAGAAATCTACCGCTTCATCCACGACCATGTCCAATACATCGGCAATGCTTTTACCTTTGTACTTCACTTCCATCGTCTCTCTATTGTATCGAGCTCCTTTACATACCTCACACGGTACATACACATCTGGTAAGAAATGCATTTCGATTTTGATGATACCATCACCACGACACGCTTCACAGCGACCGCCTTTGACATTAAAGCTAAAACGCCCTGCTTTATAGCCACGAATCTTCGCTTCATTGGTTTGACTATATAACTCACGGATCGCATCGAAGACCCCTGTATAGGTAGCAGGATTAGAACGTGGTGTTCTACCGATTGGACTTTGGTCAATGTTGATGATTTTATCCACATACTCTAAACCACGAATCTCCTTATGGGCTCCTACCTTATGATGACTTCTGTAGAGTGCATTGGCTACACCTTTATATAAAATTTCGTTGATCAATGTCGATTTACCGGATCCACTCACACCGGTCACAACAGTAAATAAACCGATAGGGAATTTCACATTCACTTGTTGTAGGTTGTTCTCTTTAGCTCCACGAATCTCTAAACAAGCTTTTGTTGGTTTTCTCCGTTCTTTTGGTAATGGAATATACTTTTGACCACTTAAATATTGACCAGTAATGGATTCTTTCACAGCCATTACCTCTGGTACTGTACCTTGCGCCACGATTTGGCCACCATGTTCACCTGCCGCAGGCCCAATATCTACCAAATAGTCCGCTGCTAGCATCGTATCTTCATCGTGCTCTACCACTAATAAGGTATTCCCTAAATCACGCAAACCTTTCAGTGTTTCAATTAAGCGGTCATTATCTCGTTGATGCAAGCCAATGGATGGTTCATCTAAAATATATAAGACCCCAACGAGTCCCGAACCAATTTGTGTGGCCAAACGAATTCGCTGTGCTTCCCCACCAGATAAGGTGCCGGCACTGCGGTTCATCGTCAAATAATCTAAGCCCACATTGTTCAGAAATCCTAGGCGAGCATTGATTTCTTTCAAAATTTGAGCCCCGATAAAAGCTTCTCGTTCCGTTAACTGTAGATTGCCAAAATAGTCCACCGCTTCACTAATGGTTAGCTGTGTCACTTCATCTATATTTTTATCCCCTACACGGATGGCAAGGGATTCTGGTTTCAAACGAGCACCCTTACAAGCTGTACATGGTTTAATAGACATATAGGATTCGAACTCTTCCCGCATGCTATCCGTAGTAGCCTCTGCATGACGGCGTTTCACCATTGGCAAAATACCTTCATATTCGGTATGGAATGTTTTTACCTCTCCACGCATATTTTCGTAGTCGAAAGTCACTTTCTCAGTACTACCATACATGATTTCTTTTTGTAAGGCTGTAGGTAGTTCTGAAAAACTTGCTTCTAGTGTATATCCATGCGCTTTCAACAAGCCCTCTAATTGACGCATGAACCACGCATTAGGATTCGAACTCAATGGGGCTACTCCCCCATCTATAAAAGGAACCGTTGGATCTGGAATGACACGATCTTCATCTACCTCCATGGTACTGCCTAATCCCAAACAGGATGGACAGGCACCAAAAGGACTGTTGAAAGAAAACATACGAGGTTCAATTTCTGGCAATGAAATGTGACCATTAGGACAGGTGAAATGAACACTGAATTGGTGGGCTGGGCCGTCTACCTCTTGAATGATAACAAAGCCTTCCCCATGATGAATGGCCGTTTCCAAAGAATCCGTTAAGCGGCTTTCTAAGCCTTCCTTAATAACAAGACGGTCCACAACAATTTCAATATTGTGTTTCTTATTTTTATCTAAATTAATTTCGTCCTCAAAGGTATGAATCTCTCCATTGATGCGAACGCGAGCAAATCCATTTTTACGAATTTGTTCCAACACTTTTTCATGGCGACCTTTTTTACCTCGCACCACTGGTGCCATCACCATAATCTTAGTACGTTCCGGCAATTTCATGACTAAGTCTGTTATTTGCTCAATAGTCTGTTGGGCAATCTCTTCTCCACAAGTAGGGCAGTAAGCTCGACCAATGCGAGCAAATAATAATCGCAAATAGTCATAAATTTCTGTCACCGTTCCCACCGTAGATCGAGGATTACGGCTCGTCGTTTTTTGGTCGATGGATATAGCCGGTGAAAGCCCCTCAATGTAATCTACATCAGGTTTATCCATTTGCCCTAAGAACTGGCGAGCATAAGCAGATAAGGACTCTACATATCTCCGTTGGCCTTCTGCATAAATCGTATCAAAGGCTAGGGATGATTTACCAGATCCACTTAATCCTGTTAATACGATGAATTGATTTCTTGGTAGAGCCACGTCAATATTCTTCAAATTATGTTGACGGGCTCCTTTAATAATTAATTGATCTTTCAAAATAACTCCTATTCTTCATTCATGTCTGACCAAATTTGGCGCAATCTGCCCAATTCATCACGCAACTCTGCAGCTCGTTCAAACTCTAATTGTTTCGCCGCTGCTTTCATGAGGCGTGTAGTCTCTTCAATGGCATTGAATACATCTTCTTTCGTTTCGTACTGTATTTTCTGTGAAAGTGGCTCAACCGTTTCTGCCACCACTTCTGTCGGCGCTGTGCTGTCATACACCACAGGCGTTTCTACTTTAGGCTTGCGACCTTTTTTAGGTGCAGCAACTTCACCTTCTACTTTGGTCAACTCAATTAAATCTTTCACTTCCTTGCGCACTGTGCGTGGTGTAATACCATGTTCTGTATTGTAGGACTCTTGCAAGGCACGACGACGTTCTGTTTCATCCATGGCGCGTTGCATAGAGCCTGTAATACGGTCAGCATACATAATAACTTTCCCTTTTTCATTACGAGCCGCACGGCCTATGGTCTGAATCAAGGACGTATCACTGCGCAAGAATCCTTCCTTATCTGCATCTAAAATAGCCACTAAGGATACTTCTGGCATATCTAAGCCTTCCCGAAGTAAGTTAATTCCTACGAGGACATCAAAGACACCGGCTCGCAAATCACGAATAATATCAGCCCGCTCAATGGTGGCAATGTCGGAGTGTAAATAGCGCACTCGAATACCCATTTCTTTTAGATAATTTGTTAAATCCTCTGCCATTTTCTTCGTTAACGTCGTTACTAACACCCGTTCATCCGACTTCGCACGGTCTTTAATTTCCCCTAACAGATCATCCATCTGCCCCTTAATAGGTCGGATTTCAATAATAGGATCTAGCAAACCTGTTGGACGAATGATTTGTTCTGCCACATTCGTCTGTACTTCCATTTCATAGGGCCCTGGTGTAGCAGATACATAGACAATTTGGTTGATCCTCTCTACAAACTCTTCAAATTTTAACGGTCGATTATCCGCTGCCGATGGCAAGCGGAATCCGTAGTCGATCAAGTTATGTTTCCGAGCTTGGTCACCATTATACATGGCACGAATTTGTGGCAAGGTCACATGGGATTCATCAATGATGATAAGGAAATCATCTGTAAAATAGTCGATAAGGGTCATTGGTGCTTCTCCCGGTTGACGGTTAGACAACAGACGGGAGTAGTTTTCAATCCCCGAGCAATAACCCATTTCCTGCATCATTTCAATGTCATATCGTGTTCGTTGCTCCAATCGTTGCGCTTCTAAGAGACGGCCATTTTCATTAAAGTATGCCAAACGTTCAGCCAATTCTGTCTCGATGCGCCCAATGGCAAGGTCTAACTTTTCCTTCGTCGTTACATAGTGAGAAGCTGGATAGATAGCCACGTGTTTACGCTCTACGATAACATCACCTGTAAGCACATCAATTTCCACTAAACGATCGATTTCATCACCGAACATTTCTACACGAATGGCTCTTTCACTGTTGCCAGCTGGGAAAATTTCCAACGTATCCCCTTGTACTCGGAAAGTACCTCGCACAAAGTTCATATCATTTCGGGTATATTGGATGGATACTAATTTACGAAGTATATCATCACGACTATATTCTTGACCTTGGCGCAAAGAAACACAGAGAGTACTATAGTCCTCTGGGTCCCCTAAGCCGTAGATGCAGCTGACAGATGCGACGATGATTACATCTTTCCGCTCAAATAAGTTCATTGTCGCCGAGTGGCGCAATTTATCGATTTCTTCATTAATGGACGCATCTTTTTCAATGTATGTATCCGTAGAGGCAATGTACGCCTCTGGTTGGTAATAATCATAATAAGACACGAAATATTCCACTGCATTCTTAGGGAAAAAGCTTTTGAACTCACTGGCCAATTGGGCTGCTAATGTCTTATTGTGGGCGATGATCAAAGTCGGCTTTTGTACGGCTTCGATGAGTTTGGCCATGGTATATGTTTTTCCTGTACCTGTAGCACCTAGTAATACCTGTGCCCATTCCCCTCGTTCAATTCCCTCTGCCAAGGACTGGATGGCCTTTGGTTGGTCACCCATTGGGGAGTACGGCGCTTCTACTTGAAAGGGTATTCCTTCTTCAGGAAAATGATGCAATCCGCTCATAGTCACTCCTTATATTCTCTATCTGTAAACAAGTAACATTCACTTGTATCTATATCTAGTAACTTCTATATTATATCACGAATACAGAAAATATTATATCGTATGTTCGATACAATAGCATACTAGAGTCACATACGATTTTCTCACCCTTGTAGGATATTGTGATATTATATTGATCTCTCATCAAATAATACAATACACCTGAATATAAATAGATGATTACATAAAGATTAGATATAACCAGTAACAGTAGATAAAAAGAAAAAGCTGAATACAAGATTCAACTTTTTACTTATCTGTTATACTGTCCTACCTAAGAAGTTCTACACTCCTAAACAGACATTACAATATACCATTCATTTTGTGCATTTCAGTCTTATAGCGGTTTATTCATGCCACTATCACAAGGTAATAGATACCCCATAAATGTTACAGTAGTACTCATGCGCACTCTGTAAGACTATCCTTTGCCACGAATCCGACGCAGTTCTTCTTCTGTGATAGGTGTATCCCCTTGTAAGGTTTGTGTCGCGGTGTCATCCCCCTCTAACATTTCAATGAAGATGGCAATACCACAATCAGATAAATGATGAGTTTCATCACCATGATCATGTTCTAGAGAGTCCTTCATGTTCTCAGCAATACGATGGACAAAATTCCATTGCTCATCCGTATAACTTTCAATACGGCTAGCAATTTCTTTCCAATTACTTAAGAGTAAGCGTGTGAGAGGTCTGTACAAATCACCGCCTACAAATTCCATAATATCTACAGCACATTCAATACTGTCTCTATCGATACCATAACCATTCATCTCATTTTGGTCCACAACGTATTCATATAATTTATTTCTAGTCATGGTCCACTATTCTCCTTTGTCAAAAAGAGCATTAGCAAATTCTTTTGCATTGAAAGGACGCAAGTCATCCATTTGCTCACCCACGCCAATCCAACGCACAGGAACGCCCAACTCTTCTTTGATAGAGATAACTACACCACCTTTTGCGGTACCATCTAATTTGGTCACCACAATCCCTGTCACAGGTACTGCTTCACCGAATAGTTTTGCTTGACTCACCGCATTTTGACCTGTAGTGCCATCTAATACTAATAAGGTTTGATGCGGTGCACCTGGAATTTGTTTGTCTGCTACACGGCCGATTTTTTTCAATTCTTCCATAAGATTTACTTTTGTATGCAAACGCCCTGCTGTATCTACAATGACTAAGTCTGCTTCTTTAGCAACGGCTGAGGCACAGGCATCGAATACCACTGCTGCTGGGTCAGCACCTTCCTTATGTTTTACAATGGATACTCCTACACGGTCTGCCCAGATAGATAATTGTTCAGAGGCAGCTGCCCGGAATGTATCTCCTGCTGCAATGATTACTTTTTTACCTTGCTCTGCATAGTAATGCGCTAATTTCGCAATAGTTGTCGTTTTACCAACACCATTGACACCCACCACCAAGATCACTTCTGGTTTGTGAAGCTCCAACACTTCCTCTTGAGCTCCTAGCATTTCTGTAATGCGCTCTTCCATAAAAGGCATCACTTCACCAGTATTATTGATAATCCCTTCTGTCACACCTCGGCGGATTTCTTTCATCAAATAGGCCGTTGTTTTAGGTCCTAAATCACCCACTAGCATAGTGGCTTCTAAATCATCTAAGAAATCATCATCGATTTCAGCATAACCAATGACAATGGTTTCTACTTTTTTTACAAAATTATTTTTTGTCTTTTCTAAGCCCGCTTTCACACGGTCAAAAAAACTAAATGCCATAATCACTATTCTCCTTTACTTCATCAAAGGCTACTGTTAATAAACGTGATACACCTCGTTCCACCATAGTCACCCCTTGTAAGACATGAGCTGATTCCATAGTCCGTTTACGATGGGTCACCACGATAAATTGTGTGGCATCCCCCAAGTTATGCAAATATTGGCTAAATCGTTCCACATTGGCATCATCTAAAGCGGCATCTACTTCGTCAAGTACACAGAATGGAGCTGGTCGATAATCCAGCAATGCAAACAATAATGCAATGACCGTCAACGCTCGCTCCCCACCAGATAATAAGCTCAATTGTTGGCGCTTCTTTCCTGGCGGTTGGATATAAAAATCAATGCCACTTTCTAAAATTAATTCTGGATTCGACGCTACAATCTGCGCTGTACCGCCTCCAAACAATTGAGAGAATACATGCTGAAATTTCTCACGAATCTCTGTAAGAACTCCTTGTAGTTGCTCAGACATCGCCCCATCAATTTCAGCAATCACACCTTCGAGTTGTTCTTTAGCTATCACTAAATCCTCTTTTTGTGCATGATAGAATGCTAGCTTTTCTTCCGCTTCTTCATATTCCACAATAGCATTAGGATTGATAGCCCCTAAGCTTTCAATCTGCCTTGTCAAGTTCATCTGTTGTTGTTTCCACTCATTCACGGAGCCACCTAAGTGTATATTCTGTGCCTCTTGTTTAGTATACCCTAAAGCGCCCAATTGTTCCAATGCTTGTTCGCCTTGTAGTTGATATTTTGTTAACCCTTCTTGCAGGTCCACTAGTTTTTTCTGTACAATTCGTTGACGCTGTTCTTGTTGATTTCGTTCTTCTTGCAATTGACTTAATTGCAATTCCCAAGTACGTACTTTTTCTTGTCCACCTTTACGAGCTTCTCCAATAGCTGCTACCCGTTTTTCTATTGCTTGTTTTTCTGATTCTAATGCTAAAGCTGGTTCACAACCTAAGCGTATGACATCCTCACCTAATTGGCTTAACCGTCTATCTAAGCTTGCAATATTTACTTCCTTATCTTTGATATATTGTTCTAATTGAGCTAATTCTTTTTTGCTTTGTTCTAACAACAATCTAGATTGTTCCCATCGTAAGCGTACTTCTTGCAATTCTTCATTTTGCTCACGTTCTCGGTCTTGTAAAGTTTGCTCTCGGGCAACCAAAGTCATAACTTGCTCTTGATGTCCTTCTCGATTCTCTAACTGTGAAAGTTCATCTGCTAGACTTTTAATGTTCTCCCCTAAAGTTATTTGCTTATCTTGAACCTTTTGTACTTCCTCATGATAGGTCTGCACCATTCCACTTAAGTTAATTTGCTCTCCTTGGGAGCGTTGTTGCTCTTGCTGTAAGCTACGTAACTGCAATTCTTCTTGTTCATAAGTTTGACGTAATCCCTTACCAGACTGTGTTAAAGTTTCTATTTCTTTGTCTAGTCCTTGTAAAGTCTGTTGTAACACCTGTGCTGTATCTCGTAATACATGAATATCTTGCTGTAATGTGTCTTGCTCTTCTTTACGGGACAAGATAGACACTTTTTTTCGTTTTGTAGCACCACCTGTTAGAGCACCACCTGGTTGCAATTGCTCTCCTGTTAAGGTAACAATCCGCAATTGTTGATGATATTCTTTTTGCAATGCTAATCCATGGTCCAAGGTATCTACAATAAGAGTACGCCCTAATAGCTGATTAAATACGCCTGTATATTGTGTATCAAATTGAATGCAGTCTACACCTAATCCCAATACATAAGGCGATGTTAAGGCTTTATGATCGAGTCGTTTTCCTCGTACCATATCCATCGGTAAAAACGTAACTCGACCACCTTGTGTGCGTTTTAAGTATTGTACTGCTTCAGAAGCAATCTTTGCAGTCTCTGTGATAACTTGATGAATAGCACCACCTAAAGCAGTTTCAATGGCCACTAAGAATTTTTCTTCTACAGTGAATACATCACCAATAGCTCCACGAATATGAGAAGACCAAGTTTCTTTTGCTTGTAATACATGTTTTGTGCCTTCCAAATAACCTTCATGCAGCTCTTCCCAACTATGTAACAGTTCTAAACGACCTTCTTTAGCTTGCAGTGTTCTTTGTACTTCTACTAATTCCTGATTTTTTTGTCGGCGTGTATCCTCTAGCTGTTGTAATGATTGACGTGCTGTCTCCAACGCTTCCTCTACTTCACTAACAACCTGTTGTTGCACCTCTAATTGCCCTTGTGTTTCTTCTACAGATTGTTTTATATCTTGTAAAGTAGCCTTTAAACGTTGTACATCATCGTTCTTTTGTGTTTCTAACTCTTCCGCTCTTGCTAATTGATGGCGAGCTTCTTCCAATTCACGAACAACACGAATATGACGCTCATGAGCATGCTGCTCCGCTATGCGCATACCATCTAAATTAGCCTTCACTTGACTAAGAGAGTCTCTAGTACTTTGCAAATTAGATTCCGCTTGTTTTACATCTTTGCCAATGACTTCTAAAGTATTTTCTTCCTTTTTCAAGGATGCTAAATCACGGTCATACTGTTCCTCTTTTTCTTTCAGTTCTTCCTTCCAAGCTGTTAACTTTTCTTCTCCATCTTTTAACTCTTCTACCATATTGGCTTCTTTTAAGCGAGCTACTTCAATTTGTCCAGTTAGTTCCCCTAATTTACCTTGTAAAGTGGCATATTCATCTTCCATACTTCGGTGGGTTTCACGAAATGATTGAAGCTCATTTTGTGTGGTCTTATAAGTCTCTTGAATTGTATCTAAGCTAGTTTCTAATTCTTCTTGCTCACGAAGGTAGGATAAGTTTTCATTTTCTTGGCGTGTAAATAAACGATCTGCCGTTTTATATTCATGAAAAGCAATAGCTCCATCATAGCTACGCTTATCCTGTGATAATGTATTGTACTCACGTGTTACATTAGCTTTCGCCTCTAATTCTACTAATTGATCTCCTAGGGTACTCATCACATCATCTAATCGTTCCATATTACGATCTGTACTATTGATACGCCGAATAGCATCTTCTTTATTCATTTTAAAGCGAGAAATACCTGCCACATCTTCAAATATTAAGCGACGTTCTTCTGGTTTACTATTCAAGATAGCATCGATACGATTCTGCCCGATGATGGCCATAGAATCTTTACCTAAGCCTGTATCAGCCAATAATAGATGAATATCTTTTAACCGGCAATTTCTCTTATTGATTTGGAATTCGCTTTCACCATTGCGATACATACGGCGTGTGATAACAACTTCTGCTAATTCTTTGCCCAAAGTGCCATCACTGTTATCAAAAATTAAGTTTACCTCTGCCGTATTGTGAGGACGACGAGCTTCTGTGCCAGAAAAAATAATATCTTCTGCTTTTTGTCCACGCAAATGGCGTACATTCGATTCCCCTAAAACCCAGCGAATCGCATCAGTAATATTACTTTTACCACTACCATTAGGGCCTACAATCCCAGTCATGCCTGGAGAAAAAGACACTACCGTTTTATCAGCAAAGGACTTGAATCCTTTCATTTCTAGTCGCAATAATTGCATGACTGCTTCCTTTCTATGTATACATAGGTATGTTTCAAATTTACACAATATAATATATTGTTCATACTATATCCTAACCTGACACCTATTTCCAACCTCTCATCACATACTCTCTCTACAGAATATTAGTTAATCCATTGTTGTATAACCATAACCCACTATTTAAAGAGGCAAGCTATATAGTATATGATCTATCATGACATGCAATACTCCAGTATTATTATTTTCCTGTTTTTCTTGCCAAGTCCATTCTATCTGCTTATATTCCTGTCCAAAATACTCTATATTTCTGTTCTTCAATCCACGTATCTTTGATGTGAAAGGTCTTGGATATTCTACAATGACCTTATGAATCACACCAAATACTTCTAGGTGTTCTTCTATGGTTTGCTGGATAGCTTGAAGCCATTCATAATTGACTACCAATTCTCCAAAGGCAGGAGCATAGGGTCCTCCTACAATACCACGACCAGCATCAAAATCTTCTGTACTTTGTAATCCTACACGTATGATCTGTGTACCTTTGCCTTCTAAATAGGATTTTAAAAAAGCACTATAGGCTACCGCTTGTTCTATTGTTAATGGTACATAACTACCTTCATGAACACGATCAGCTAGTTCTGTATCTTCAATGACAATCACAGGATAAATGCGACATAAGTCAGCCTGCAATTGACCGGCTTTCACCGCCGTTTTTACTAAAGTAGTCCAGGTTTCGCCAGGTAACCCAGGGAGTAATTGTATACCTAAAGTTATTCCTTCTTCACGTATCATTTTACACGCCTGTTCCACATCTTCTACCGTATGCCCTCGTTTAGCTTCTACTAGCATGGATTCCTCTAATGTTTGTACTCCTAATTCAATGGTTCTTACACCACTAGTAAAGAGCTCTTTCAATCGATCTTCTCTGATAGCATCAGGACGAGTAGACAAACGAATTCCTTGAACTATTCCTTGTTGAAATGCTTCTTTAGCTGGTTCCAATAATGTATCTTGCATTTCTTGTGGTATCGCCGTAAAGCTACCACCAAAGTAAGCTACTTCCCATTGTCCACTATATCCTTGTTCTGATACGGCTCTTTGTATGGAAGAACGAATGATTTCTGGACTGACCATCTCTTGTTGTCCTGATATACGTGGCTGATTACAAAATACACAAATATATGGGCAGCCAATATGAGGAATAAAAAATGGAAGTAATCTAGTTTTCTCTTTTTTGCTGTTCCTCATAACTGCCTCCTATGTATCATATAGAAAAAGGAGTGGTTCCCCACCCCTCAATCCTTACTATTGTATAAGCTTTTCATAAGCCTCTTTAGCTGCTGCTTGGGCTGCCACTTTTTTATTTCGCCCAGAACCTACACCTGATGGGACTCCATCGATGACTACTTCCATAGTAAAGAATTTATCATGATCCGGTCCCTCTTCATCGATAACATGATACCGTATCACACATTCCCCTTTTTGTTGTACTAACTCTTGGAGCAATGTTTTAAAATCTTTTCCTACTTTCCCGGAAAGTGCCATATTCATATATCCATGCAAATGACTCAAAACAAACTGTTTTCCCACATCATAACCACACTCTAGGTAGATAGCCCCTAAGACAGCCTCAAAAGTATCTGCCAAAATGGAGTTTCTATTGGCTCCACCACAATGCCGCTCGCCTCTACCTAAGCGTAAATATTTTCCTAAGTCTAGAGTACGACTACATTCTGCTAAAGAACCTTCACAGACGGTGCATGCTTTTAAACGGGTCAGTTCACCCTCAGTCATTTCTGGATATGTAGTAAATAAATATTCTCCTATAATAAGATCTAACACTGCATCCCCTAAAAACTCTAATCGTTCATTATGATATTCATGGGATAATTTATGTTCATTCGCATAGGAAGAATGTGTCAAAGCACGATTTAATGTACTTATATTGCGTAAAGGCAAATGTAAATTCGCAATAAGCTCGTGAAGTAATGCTTCACGAGCCTTGCTAGTTACTTTGCTACTTTTAGGAGCATTCACAATTACGCCTCGTAACGACGAACAACGATAGTTCCGTTGTGTCCACCAAAACCGAAGGAGTTGGAAAGAGCTACATCAACTTTCATATCACGAGCTCCATCAGATACATAATCTAAATCCAATTCTGGATCTGGATTATCAAGGTTAATTGTTGGATGCACTTTGCCAGTCTCAATAGCCATTGCCATAACAATTGCTTCAATAGCACCAGCAGCACCTAATAAGTGACCTGTCATAGATTTTGTGGAGTTTACTGCTAATTTACTAGCATGATTTCCAAATAATTGTTTGATTGCCAATGTTTCATTTGCATCATTGATGGATGTAGATGTACCATGGGCATTAATATAATCAACTTCTTCAGGTTTGATACCTGCATCATTCAATGCTAATTCCATGCATTTGCGAGCTTGTGTACCACCTGGTGCTGGAGAAGAAATATGATATGCATCACCATTTGTACCATATCCCACTACTTCTGCGTAGATATGAGCACCACGTGCTTTTGCATGTTCTAATTCTTCTAATACAACGATACCAGAACCTTCGCCCATTACGAATCCATCGCGATCAGCTGCAAATGGACGAGATGCTTTTGTAGGTTCATCATTACGTGTAGACATAGCTTTCATAGATGCGAAACCAGCTACTGCTGCTGGAGAAACTGCCGCCTCTGTACCACCAGCAAACATTACGTCTGCTTGACCATGTGCAATCATGCGGAATGCTTCACCAATCGCATTTGTACCAGAAGTACACGCTGTAACAACAGTTTCTACTGGTCCTTTTAAGCCTAATTGAATAGATACACGACCAGATACCATGTTTGCAATCATCATAGGTACTGCAAATGGACTTACACGACCTGGACCTTTTTCAAATAAAGTCACATATACATCATGGATAGAATCAATACCACCAATACCAGTACCAACTACAGTACCACAACGATCTGCTTCTTCTTTGTCTAAATCTAAATCAGCATCTTTTTGCGCAAGCACTGCCGCTGCAATGGCAAATGCTGCAGAGCGGTCCATACGGCGCGCTTCTTTTTTATCAATTCCAAATTGTGTTGGATCGAAATCTTTAATTTCACCTGCAATACGAGTTGCATAATCACTTGCATCAAATCGAGTAATTGGACCGATACCAGATTCGCCACGTAGCAATGCATTGTAAAAGTCATCTTTACCGATTCCCACTGGTGTCACAGCACCTAAACCAGTAATAACAACACGTCTTTCCATTATTCCACCTCTTTATAATCTCATTTAATCAATGGCTGCTGCCTCTGAAACTAGGCGAGCAAAAATCTCTTTCACAGGTAATATGGAGTCTACTTTACGCATATTATTACCCGAGAACACTAATCCCGTTTCCACGTCACCTTGTTGAGCACGTGAAAGGGCTTTAATAATACAGAATTTGTGAGAACAATGCTTTAAGCATCGATGACACTCTGTAGGTGGCGGTACTGTACCGTCTAATACTGTTTCTGCAAACTTATTACGCAACGCTTGTCCTGGAAGTCCTACTGGACTTTGGATCAAGACAATATCATCTGGAGCATCTGCACGAACGTACATTTTTTTCAATTCATCAGAGGCATTACACTCCACACTAGCAGCAAAACGGCTTCCCATTTGCACTCCACTAGCACCGAGCTTAATCATCTCCACAATATCTGCTCCATCAAGAACCCCACCAGCACCGATGACTGGAATATTTTTCACAGCTGCCACTACTTCAGGTACTAATTCACGAGAGGAGCGATCTGTACCTAAGTGACCACCTGCTTCACAACCTTCCACGATCACAGCGGAGGCTCCTAATCCTTCAGAAATACGAGCTAATTTAGGAGTGGATACGATTGGTACAATAGGTGTACCAGATTCACGACCTAAGGCAAACATATCTCTGGAAAATCCAGCGCCAGCTACTACGAGGTCAATACCCTCATCAATGGCCGTTTTTACAAGACCTAAAAATTCTGTAGCGGCTACCATTGCATTTATACCGATAATGCCCGTAGGCGATAATTTTCTTGCTAATTGTATTTCGTATCGTAATTCATCAAAAGGCATGCCAGATGCTGCAATCAGGCCGATACCACCTTCATTTGCAACTGCTGCAGCCAACCGAGCTGTAGACAATCGGATTGCCATTCCACCTTGAATTACCGGTACTTTGGCTACCAATTTCCCTATTTTAAGTTCAGGGAGTTTCACTATTATTCCTCCTATGTGCAAATCCACTCAGGGAGCCGAGGCCCCCTTTGTGGTGCATAAGTGCTTAGACTTATTTTGTAGAATCGATGTAATCAACTGTATCTTTTACAGTTTTGATTTTTTCAGCAACATCATCAGGGATTTCAATATTGAATTCCTCTTCAAATGCCATGATCAATTCAACGATGTCAAGAGAGTCAGCGCCCAAATCATCGATGAAAGTGGAATCGATAGCCACTTCAGATTCGTCAACGCCCAATTGTTCAACAACAATAGCTTTTACTTTGTCAAATGTGCTCATTACGTACACCTCCTTTCATGTAGTCTATGTATAGAATCTTGCGTTTACATCACCATTCCGCCGTCTACATTGAGAACTTGGCCAGTAATATAACTTGCAAAGTCAGACGCTAAAAACGTTACTACACTAGCAATTTCTTCCGGTTGACCCATGCGACCAAACGGCACAGTAGCTGCAATACCTTCTTTAATTTTTTCAGGTAACACATCTGTCATTGCTGTTTCAATAAATCCTGGTGCTACTGCATTTACAGTAATACCACGAGCTGCTAATTCTTTGGCACAAGTTTTGGTAAAGCCAATTACCCCTGCTTTAGCAGCGGCATAATTGGCCTGACCCACATTACCAGTAACACCAGATACAGATGTCATATTGATAATGCGACCAGCACGTTGTTTTACCATAAGCTTAGCAACTGCTTTAGTCACAAGGTATACACCTTTTAAGTTAATGTTTAATACTTCATCCCAATCGGAATCTTTCATGCGAATCAATAATCCGTCACGAGTGATGCCTGCATTATTTACAAGAATATCGATATGACCAAATGTCGCAATTGCTTCATCTACCATGGCTTGTACATCGTCTGCATCGCCTACATTAGCTTTAATTTTGATAGCCTTACGGCCCAATGCTTCAATTTTTTCAACAGTTTCTTGTGCTACTGCTTCATTACCAATAAAGTTTACAACTACATCTGCTCCAGCTTTTGCTAATTCAATAGCAGTGGCTTGTCCGATACCACGGGAAGCACCTGTAACTAAAGCTACTTTACCTGTTAAATTCATTTTATTCTCCTTGTAAGAATGCAATCGCTGCTGCTAAGGATGCTTCATCTTCAACATTGGCTAATTCCATTGCTTTGTTAATTTTTTTAGTGAATCCTGTTAACACTTTACCAGGACCTACTTCTACAAATCTTGTAGCACCAAAGTCTACCATTGTAGCTACACAATCTTCCCAAAGTACTGGTGCTGCTGCTTGTTTTACTAAGGCCGCTTTAATAGCAACTCCATCTTTTAAGATTTCCCCAGTAATATTCGCTACAACTGGAATTTGAGCATCTTTCACTTCGATTTTGTCTAATTCTTCTTGTAAACGTTTTGCTGCTGGTTCCATTAAACGACTGTGGAAAGGAGCACTGACTGGCAACATAACCGCACGTTTAGCACCAGCTTCTTTCATTTTTTCAGCTGCTACTTCTACGGCTTTTGTAGCACCAGCAATCACGATTTGTCCTGGACAGTTGAAGTTAACCGCTTGCACAGAGCCTACAGTATCGTTCACTTCTCCACAGATGCGAACTACGTCTTCACGAGGTAATGCTAAGATCGCAGCCATTGCGCCTTCACCCAATGGTACAGCTTCTTGCATATATTCTCCACGTTTATGCACTACGTATACAGCATCTTTAAAATCAAGAACACCTGCTGCTACTAAGGCACTATATTCACCAAGGCTATGACCACCTACGATATCAGGTGTAAAGCCTTTTTCTTTTAAAATTTCATAGCATGCCACACTAGCTGTTAAAATCGCAGGTTGTGTGTTTGCTGTTTTTACTAATTCCGTATCTGGACCTTCAAAACATAATTGTGAAATAGAATATCCCAATGCTTCATCTGCTTGTGCAAAACGCTCTCTTACGATAGGATACGCTTCGTACAAATCTTTCAACATACCCACTTTTTGAGACCCTTGACCAGGGAATACAAATGCTGTTTTCATAAGGCTTCCTCCTGCTTATCGGATAACAGATTTTAAGTTCAACATTACTTCTTCTGCTTCACGAACAATATCTTGAATGATTGTTGCGCAAGGTTTAATGTCAGTCAACATACCTGCAATTTGTCCAATCATAACGGAACCGTTTTTAGTTTCCCCTTCAATGGCAGCTTTTCTAAGTGTACCAGCACCTAGATTTTCAAGAGCTTCTTTTGGTGCGCCACTGAACTCAAGGGATTGATATTTACGAGCTAATAAATTCTCAATGATACGAACTGGATGACCTGTTGTCAAGCCGGTCATCACTGTGGAACGATCTTTTGCTTTCAATACAGCTTCTTTATAGTTTTCATGGGCAATACATTCTTCAGATACTACGAAACGAGAACCCATTTGAACTGCACTAGCGCCCAATGCTAAGGCTGCTGCCATACCACGACCATCTGCAATACCACCAGCTGCAATAACAGGTACGTCCACAGCATCTACGATTTGAGGGATTAAGCACATAGTTGTAATATCTCCTACGTGACCGCCAGACTCAGTACCTTCTGCAATGACTGCATCGATACCGCCACGAAGTAAACGTTTCGCTAATAATACAGAAGCTACTACGGGAATTACTTTTGTACCGATTTCTTTGAAAGCTGGTACCCATGTAGATGGATTACCGGCCCCTGTTGTGATTACTGGAACACGTTCTTCTAGAGCAACTTCCATAACTTCGTTCACAAATGGAGACATTAACATAATGTTACAACCATATGGTTTACTTGTACGTTCTTTTAATTTATGAATTTCAGCACGGAATACGTCTGGAGGCATATGTCCTGCACCGATAATTCCTAAACCGCCTGCCTCAGATACTGCAGCTGCTAATTCAGCTGTACCTAACCAAGCCATACCACCTTGAAGAACAGGATACTCTATCCCTAATAAATCACAAATATCAGTCTTAATCATCTTTTCCTCCTTAGCACCATTTCATTACTAGACTTGCCCAAGTTAATCCTGCACCAAATCCAGCAACGGCAAGATTATCTCCTTTGTGTAATTTTCCTGCACGCACTGCTTCATCTAAAGCAATCGCAATGGATGCTGCTGATGTGTTTCCATACTTAGGTAAATTAATAAATACTTTATCTTCTGTCAGATGCAAACGATCTGCTGCAGATTTGATAATGCGAGTATTCGCTTGATGTGGAATGAAGAAATCTAATTCTTCCAGTTCCATATTTGCCATTTCTAGGGCTTTCAATACAGTTTTACCCATAGTTTTTACAGCAAATTTATATACTTCTTGTCCATTCATATGAATGAAAGTTAATCCCTCTTCACGGCGCTCTGTAGTCGGTGGCAATGCCGTACCTCCAGATGGAATGCATAAATTCATTCCACCACTTCCGTCAGCACCCATATCCATACCGAGCATACCATACCCTTCTTCTACTGCAGACACTACAGCAGCTCCAGCGCCATCGCCGAAAAGAACACATGTATTTCGATCTTCCCAATTTACTACTCGAGATAATACTTCAACGCCTACAACAAGGACATTTTTAAATAATCCTGCATTAATATAGGAACTAGCCGTAATCAAAGAGTATACATATCCTGAGCAAGCTGCCGATAAATCAAAGGCTGCCGCTTTTGTAGCTCCTAGATTCGCTTGTACTAAACATGCCGTAGATGGAATTGCCATATCGCCTGTTAAGGTAGCAACAATGATGCAATCGATATCTTCTGCTGTTAACTTAGCTGCTTCTAAGGCTTTTTTTGCCGCTTCTGTAGCCATATCTGAAGCATTTACACCTTCTGGTGCGATACGTCGTTCTTTAATACCTGTTCGTTCTTGAATCCAAGCATCGCTAGTATCCACCATCTTTTCTAAATCTGCATTTGTAAGAACTTTTTCTGGCACATAGCTACCGGTACCAATAATTCCGACTGGCTTATTCAGCATTGTCATATGTTAGGGTCCCTTCTTCTTGAATACTTGAGGAAATATGCTCAATCAATTTCCGCTCTACCAAATCTCCAGCAATTTTAATAGCTGTCATAATTTCCTTAGACTTTGAGCTACCATGGCAAATGATAAATACACCATTGACGCCTAATAGAGGAGCTCCGCCATTT
Organism: Veillonella sp. CNR 79/14; assembly: GCF_003992185.1. Classification (NCBI taxonomy): domain Bacteria; kingdom Bacillati; phylum Bacillota; class Negativicutes; order Veillonellales; family Veillonellaceae; genus Veillonella; species Veillonella sp. CNR 79/14. Next base: position 40,360 of record NZ_RQVH01000010.1, read on the forward strand.
TCTGTATGATCTAGTCGTTTTTTTATTTTCTTAAACACAGGAACAATCAATAAGGCTCCCAGTTTAGAGATAATACTACTTTGTTTGATGCCCTCTTTTAAAATATCTTGTACCACAGTTACAAGACCTTCTGCAAACTTGAGCACCACATTACCTACAAATCCATCACAAACTACTACATCTACTGTTCCTTTGGGAATATCTCGACCTTCTACATTGCCTTTGAAAGGAATTGTTTTTAGCTGTTGCAATAAAGGATAGGTTTCCAATACAACTTCATTACCTTTAGTCGATTCTTCTCCAATATTCAACAAACCTACCGTTGGGTTAGGTTTACCAAGCAACAATTGTGCATAGTTATATCCCATGATAGCGCCTTGCACTAAATGTTTCGGTTTACTATTTGCATTCGCACCAGAATCGAGCATAATGGTCACTCCATTCGCTGTTGGTAGTGGTGTTGCAATACAAGGACGTTCAATCCCTTTAATTCTTCCCAATCCTAACAAGGCTGATGCCACAGCTGCCCCAGTGCTACCTGGTGCAATGACCGCATCACATACCTTATCACGAACTAAACGTGTAGCCACTGCAATAGACGCATCTTTTTTCTTGCGTAACGCAATACTTGGATGCTCATGCATTTCAATGACTTCGCTGGCATGATGAATGGAAATTCGTGGATTATCCAGTTCACCTTCTGCTTCTAATATTTCTTTTATTTTACTTTCATCACCGACAAGCACGATATCCATCGTATCGTATTCGTGCACAGCGGCAATAGAGCCTAAGACTATTTCGAGGGGAGCAAAATCGCCACCCATAGCATCTACTGCAATCTTCATAATTCACCTTTATTCTACCACAGATTCCATAATGAATTTAGCGCGAAACACTTCTTTTATGTTATCTTTGATTGTTACTTTTATAAAGAATTTTTCTCCTCGTTGTCGCACTAACTCTGCTTTCGCCGCCAAATTGACATCACTCTTAACGAGACTTTTATATTTAATGTTACCAACTCCAGCGATTACCGTAGGTACACCTACAATGGCTCTCGCTAATGAGTTCGCTTGCGCATATAAATATTGTGCCTCCACGTAACCAGAGCGATCCAGCATGTCTTTTGTAGTGCGAAGAACACTGATGCCGTATTGTCCTACTGCTAAATCAATGACATCTCCTACCACATCTGCCCGATCAATATGCTGTCGATCATCAGAATGCTCTTGTGCCATTGCCTTAATCCGTTCACGTAATTCAGGAATGCCTAGAGCCAAACGATCCAATCGTATGGTCGGAACACTAACTCCAAAATATGTGGCCAATTCCTCATCCGTCGTGAAGGGACTTATATTCAGTTTTTCGCGCAATAACTGTTGTCGTTCTTCCTTCTTTATACGACTCATATAACCACCTTTTATGACCAAGTAATAATACTTCCATACAATTATACTCTAAAATGATAATAGTATGCAAGCTTTTCTTGATTCCTATGCAAAATATGCATACTTATTTGAGAATGGTAAGTTGTCCTCTATTGCTTATCACTCGAATGGGCGCAGTTGTATTTGTTGCATTAGGCCTACGATCTACTATTTTTACATACCCCTGCAATACATCTACTACAATAGGTTCTGTATCTTCTTGGTAAATAATACCTGCCGTTTCTGGCGTATCACCGCCGATTAATGTTTGAATATGACTACCTGTAAAAGTATATCCTTTGCCAGTTGCTAGCAGTAATTCTTCATGTCCACTGCGATGTCGCTTAGCTCCTATCCATCGATTATGCCACGTTGCCTGATTTTTCAATTCTAGTGTAACACCAGACTGATGAGGGTTATTTCCACTTTCAGCAAATTCATTTAATGCTGCCCCAGTCCACACGGAGTCCTTCGTCCCTAAATTCATCACAATATACGAACCATGACGTCCAGGATTAGGATTCAATCCATAGTTTTTATTCAATACCCCTACATTGCCTGTCACTTGTACCCTTGCATATTGGGATGGCTTCGGAGTAGGTACAAGGGCTGTACCCGTATAGGCATCAGCCAACCGACTAGTGCCAATACCAATGCTACCTTCTTCGACAATAGCAGCATACACATCTGCTTGCTCAAATGGCACAGTTTCAATTTTCACAGGACCGTCTAAGGTAATATAACTATCTTTATTAGCTTGTACCCCATTGCCAACGGCTTGAATCACCGTGGGCCCATGAACGACCACCTTTGTATCATATTTCGGGTCATCAACATGTTTTCGACCAAAGCCGGCATAGATACCACTCATGTAATAATGTGCCATTTCATCAGGTTGATCATAGGGCTTAGCATTACTTAGATCTACTTGCAAGCCCTTGTGGACAGTTAACTTAGTACCATCCAATACATAAATACCAGTTACATTATGGTGCTTCTGCTGCACCGTGTCATACCCTACACCATTTACTTTAATATGCAGTCCCTCTGGATAGTTGAGCACCTCATGGTATTTGCGCATCGCCACAGCTCGCCCCGCTGTGCTTACCTCAATGAGCTCCGGTTGTGTCACAACCTGTTGAAAGCCTACCTCTGCCGACGCTCCATACACAAATGGTACAGTACTCAAACATGCCATAACAAGTCCTGCTAGTACATTTCGCTTATCATTCATACATACTCCCCTTACGAATCACTTGGACCTCTACTATGAATATCTTTATATCCTCTTTAGTATACCATTGGTAAGAGCCATTGCCTATGGTAGTGCTATTCCAATTGGTCATACAACATCTAGTAGGTAACAAAATGAGACGCCCCTCGTCGGAACGTCTCATATTATTAATATTATAGTTGTATTAGAATTTGAATTTCATGCCTACATTATACGTACGGCCACCTGTTGCTTCTCTCGCATAGTATTCACGATTGAAGATATTTTGTACTCCGAATTGCAATGTTGCTTCTTTGGATACTTTGTAATTTACGGACGCATTAGTCAAGAAGTACGCATCTTCTGACTCCGGCTCGCCACCTGCCGTATCTTTGCTGTTGCGGGAGCTTACGTATTGCATATCCCACAAGGCATTCCACTTGCCACTATTGTATTCAAAACCACCATGGAATAAGTGCCTTGGAATTTCAAAGTTTTGTTCTTTTCCATCACTTTGATCTGTATTGGTCAAAGCTTTACTTTCTATATATCCCATTTGCCATGTATAGTTTCCAAAGACAGACCAGTTGTTAGACAACTTGTGACGAAGTTCTAATTCTACACCACGGCGTGTTTCTGATCCTACATTGATATATTTTTTGTAATTATCTGTACCATCTGTCTTTTTAAATGTAACATATTGAATTTTATCCTTTGTATTCACATAAAAGGCTGCTACGTTTAATTTTGTACTTTCATTCCAAGATTTTTTCAAACCAAGTTCAAAGGTATCGGAATGTTCTGGATCTAACTCTGGATTTGCATGAATAGGAGTTTTAGATGTTTGACCGAAGCGGTACACTTGGTACAAGGTTGGCGGTGCAAAGGAGTGACCATAGGATGCATAGACGTTGGTAGAATCATCAAGGTATCTTTCTACGGACAACTTAGGACTCAACTCCGTGTAAGATCCATCATTATGATGTGCAACATCGTAGGACTTTGTTTTCTTATTGTACTCCCCGTGGGACCCATCGTACTTTTTAAAATGATCAAAACGAAGTCCGGCATAAATAGCCCAATCATCGTTAGGGCGATACGTATCTTGTACAAAAACTGCCATCGTGCGAGATGCCCCTGTATTCGTTTCACTCACACCGTTAGGGAATACCTTAGTATCTTTAGAGTTTTTATCTCGCCAATATTGCAAAGAAATCTTTTCTTGATCAAACCGCTCTTGTTTCCAATTCAATCCCCCTACAATTTGATGTTTTCCTTCAGGTTTCCATGCTTTTTGCACATCTAGATTGTACGCTTTGCCTGGATAGAAGGAGTGCGTCCCTGGACCTTCATAATCTCCTGAAGTTGCTTTTGTTGGCACAGAATAGCCATCTTTCTTTTTATCTAAATAACCCAAGGAAATCTGTAATTTGTTCGCTTCATTTTTATATTGCAAACTATGAGAATGATATTCTCGCTCTGCATCATGACCTAAGAAACTATTGCCATTAAGAGATACATATTTTTTATCACTAACCTTGATATCCCCTGTAAAAACGGTCTTTCCATTTACTGTAACCGCACTAATTGGATTGTGGTAAGAGTACTTATGGTTCGCATATACATAGCGATAAGTTAGCGTTTCTTTGTCGCCTAGGTTCATCGTAATATAAGCAGACAAATTCTTATTATGCAAAGATTTATCCCCACGATTCCCTACCACATATTTACCACTTGTCAACTGTTTTAATGGCGTGTCAGGAGATACAGCTTTTACATCTTCTTTGATAGCCTTGCTTTTTTCCGTCACAAAAAATCCTGGGAATCCATTTGTGCGACGTTCTTCTGCAGATACACCAACGGCTACCTTATCCGACACGCGAGCATCAAAACCTAGCTCATTGTTCCAGGTGCCATAAGTCCCACCATTGACCTTACCATGCCAATGAATCCCTTGACGATTTGCCTTCGGTGCCACTTGTTTCGTTGTAATACTTAATACACCTGCTACCCCTTTACCACCATACAAGGAGGAACTAGCACCACGCACCAATTCAATTCGATCGATGGAATGCACGGGAATCACTTCCCAGTCCACCTTATTATTGAAAGAATTATTCATCGGCACGCCATCAACGAGTACCGATATATTTTTAGAATCGAATCCACGGATTTGTATTTCACCTGCCGAAGCTTGACTTTTATACACCCCTGGTAATAATTGTATCGCATCTGCAACCGTATCCACCTTGCGATTTTCAATATCCTTCGCTGTCACCACAGACACAGAACTAGGCGTTTTTGAAATATCTTGTAAGGTTCTCGTTGCCGTTACCGTTACATCTGGCAAGGTCACCGTTTCTTCTACCGCTTGCGCATCATGAGCATACCCTGTATAACTGCCCAACGCTACCGTAACCATAGATAATAATAGTAACCGCGTTGCATTTCGTTTAACTTGTTTCATTCGTACTTCCCTTCTTACTATAAAACAAACATCAAGTTTCCTATTAGTATACCATTCATTTTCAATATTGCAAATCATTTTGTGAAAATATCTTCATATATAACAAAAAAGCGGCCGAAGCCGCTTTTTGTAAATACGTAAAATTATTTACGTAAGCCTAATTTTTCTAAGATCGCACGGTAACGTTCGATGTCTTTACGACGAAGGTAGTCAAGCATGTTACGACGTTGACCAACTAATTTTAAAAGACCACGACGGGAATGATGATCTTTTTTGTGCTCTTTTAAATGCTCAGTTAAGTATACAATGCGGTTAGTTAAAATCGCGATTTGTACTTCTGGGGATCCAGTGTCACCTTCGTGAACAGCAAATTCTTTAATAATAGCTGCTTTAGCTTCTGTAGTTAACATATTTCATGTCCTCCTAAAAATTACAATTCCATAGGCCAAAGTAATGGGCGGAGACTCAATTACCTCGCCTAGGTTAATACATCGGTATCTATAATACTATACTTTCATATAAATGTAAAGTATTTACCCTAACATCATGCGGTCACTGAGGGTATTTTCGCTGGCTACTTCAAAGCGCTCTAATAAATCTTGTACCGTTAAGCTAGCCTTCTCTTCTCCTCGTACATCATAGATAACTTTACCATTATCCATCATGATCAAGCGATTGCCGAATCGCAAGGCATCACGCATATTATGGGTAATCATCAAGGTAGTCAAATGATGTTCTTTTACTAGTTCATCTGTGAGCTGCAATACTTTTTCTGCCGTTTTAGGATCTAAGGCTGCCGTATGTTCATCTAGTAACAGTACTTCTGGCTTCAACATAGTGGCCATCAACAAAGTAATAGATTGACGTTGACCACCACTTAATAACCCCATACTGGATGACAAACGATTTTCTAAGCCCAAATCCAAACGAGCTAATTGCTGTTTAAATAATTCTCTTTCATTTTCTTTGAATGCCCAAGACAATCCCATTTGTTTTCCGCGACGCAAGGCAAGAAGCATGTTCTCCTCAATTTGCATATTTCCTGCTGTGCCCAACATAGGATCTTGGAAGACACGACCAATGTATTTGGCCCGTTTGTATTCCGCCATATGAGTGACGTCTACATCATTAATATGCAATGTACCTTCATCGACGGAGAATACGCCAGCGATGGAGTTCAACAACGTACTTTTACCAGCTCCATTACCACCGATAACAGTCACAAAATCTCCATCTTCTAATCGTAAGTCAATGCCACGAAGAGCTATTTTTTCATTCACAGTGCCTTTATGGAAGGCTTTCACAATTCCTTTTAATTCCAACATGTGTATACCCTCCTCTTAACCACGACGAAATTTACCTTGCCACGTTGGTAAGGATAGAGCTAAGGCTACTAAGATAGCAGTAAATAATTTTAAATCATTTGGAGGCATACCTAGATATAGTACAGTAGCAATAACAATACGGTAAATAATGGAACCGAATACAACGGCTACTAAGCTCAACACGAAGGAAGAATTACCAAATAGTTTGCGCACTACCGAAGAAGAAGCAAATAATACTTCTCCAATAATAACTGATGCGAGGCCGATAACGATGGTTCCTACGCCCATACCGATATCCGCAAAGCCTTGAGATTGAGCAATTAACGCACCCGACACAGCTACAAAACCATTTGATAATAGTAATCCAAGAACAATCATGGAATCTGTGTTTACCCCTTGGGCACGAATCATTTGTGGATTTACCCCCGTAGCGCGGATAGATGTGCCTAGTTCAGTACCGAAGAACCAGAATAAGAATAATCCTACTACCACCGTTACCACTACACCAATGATAGTCAATGCTACCGCATTGGAAATACCCATGCTATGAATGGCGGAGTACACCGTATCCATGCGCAATAAGGAGATATTTGCTTTCCCCATAATATGTAAGTTCACAGAATACAAGGCAATCATGGTTAAGATACCAGCTAGTAATGCAGGAATTTTTAATTTGGTGTGTATCCACCCTGTTACAGCTCCGGCAATCATACCACCAATACCTGCAACTATCACTGTGATCCAAGGGTTCACACCCATGGTAATCAATACTGCAGAAATAGCAGCTCCCATAGGGAAACTACCTTCTACTGTTAAATCAGCTACATCTAAAATTCTGAAAGTAATAAACACACCCAATGCCAACAATGCCCACAATAGGCCCTGTGCAATGGTACTAATAATTAAGTTTGTCATAGATCCTCCTACTCGGGGTTGCCCCCACTACTATACTACTGTTGTCGCAATGACTCTGGAATCTGGATATGCAAGCGATCCGCTTCGTCTTGATTGAATACAAATTTAATAGGCTCTTGCATCTCGATTGGCATGCTATCCGGTGTGCTTTCACCACGAAGCACACGGGCCGCCATATGTCCAGTTTGAACTCCTAATCTATAAAAGTCTACAGAATAGGCTGCTAGTCCACCTGTTTTTAACCATGTCTCATCAGAGGGAAACACTGGTACGTTAGCGCTACTAAATATAGTGACGATGTTTGCATAGGATGAAGCAATGATATTATCTGTTGGAAAATATACTGCATCAATACCCATAATAGCTAATTGATTCGCTGCTTGCGGCACATCATTCACGTTGGAGACGGTTATTTCTACTAATTCCATACCGTATTTTTGCGCTTCTTTTCGAAAACTCTCTGCTTGTAATTGTGAATTCACTTCACTGGATGAATAAATAGTACCGATTTTTTTCGCATTCGGTAATAATTGATGCACTAATTCCACTCGTTTTTCCATAGGCACCATATCTGTGGTACCCGATACATTACCACCCGGATGTTCATCACTATCCACAAGTCGTGCTGTGGTAAAGCTCGTGACCGCAGTGCCTAATACAGGAATATCCTTCGTAGCATTCGCCATAGCCTGTACCGCTGGGGTCGCAATGGCCACTACTAAATCGGAATTACGCGCCACAAATCGTTGGGCAATGGTGTTTAGATTAGATTGGTCTCCTTGCGCATTTTGCTGGTCAAGAATCACATTATCTACAAATCCCTCTTCCCGTAATCCATCTACGAAACCTTTATTTGCTGCATCTAGTGCGGGATGCTCCGCTAATTGCAAGATACCCACTCGGTACATCTTGCCTCCTCCTGGTGCTTCTAGTGAAGATTCATGCCATAGTAAGAATCCCACCAGACAGACCACCAACAGGGCCAGTCCTTTTTTCCACATAAAAATCTCCTTTCTACTATACTACATGGTAGCCACGCGCCACCGCCTACAGTCTTTCTATGGGAAAGATATAGAGATTATACCACATGTGAAAGTAATAGAAAATATATAAATTAAAATTTCTATAGAATCTAATGTCGTCACGAGACATTATCTTCACAGATAAACAAAACGACTAGATTATTACAATCTAGTCGTTTATCTTTAATTCTACTATTTACGTACTAATGCGATATGCACCATACCGATAAGGAAACCGATAATGGACGGCACAATCCAGCCCATACCGATAGAAGCAAATGGAAGCATTCCGTAATATGGCAACGCCCATTGGACAAATCCAGATTGATTGATAAATGCTGGTGCTGTTGCCATAGCATCACCTAATGCCGCAAAAAGGGCAAAGGCTGTTGTCCACGCATACACAGCTTGTCTGCCTTTGAAAATAGGTGCTGCAAAGGATAACAAGATGATTGTAATAGACAATGGATACAAGAACATCAACACAGGGATAGCTAATTCGATGATTTTTGTTAAGCCTACGTTAGCAATTAAGAAACCCACTGCTGTTGTTAAGTATGCATAACCACGATAACCCAATGTGTTTGGGAACATTTCATCAAAAGTTTCACCACAAGCACCAATCAAACCTACGCAAGTTTTTAAACATGCTAGTGTAACAATGATGGCCAACAAGATAGCCCCTACATTGCCGAAGTAAAATGCATTCATTTGCGCCATGGTAATACCACCATTTTTAGCAAGGCCTAATGTTGTGACACTTGTAGCACCACTGTAGGCTAAGAAACCGTAGATAACAGCCATAATAGAGCATGCCACGAAGCCTGCTTTTACAAGTCCCATAGCAATGTCCTTAGGTTCTGTGACCCCCACACCTTGTAAGGCACGGATAACGATGATACCAAAGGCTAACGATGCCAATACGTCAAGTGTATTATAGCCTTCTGTAAAACCTTTGAAGAACGCATGGGTAGCATATTCCCCTTGTGGCGCTACTGATGCGTAATCTCCCATTGGCATAACCACTACAGTGATTAATAAAATGCTTAGGAATACTAAGAATAATGGCGTTAACACTTTACCAATGTATGTCATCAATTTTCCTGGATTCAAGGAGAACAAGATGGCAATAATAAAGAACACTGCAGAAAATACACCTAAGGCAAGATCAGGATTGACACTGCCAAGGAATGGTTCAAATCCGATTGTATAGGATACTGTACTCGTTCTTGGGATAGCAAATGCTGGCCCAATCGTGATGTACAATAACAAGGTGAAAATTTTACCATAGGTCGGGTGTACACGACTTACCAAGTCTTGTAAGCCATTACTACGAGATACACCCATAGCGACAATACCCAAGAATGGTAGTCCAATAGCTGTCGCTAAAAAGCCTAAAATAGCTGGCCACAACGCTTGACCTGCTTCTTGTCCTAAGTGAACAGGGAAAATTAAGTTTCCTGCTCCGAAGAACATCCCGAATAACATAGTTCCAATAAAGGCTACAGAACCCCAAGATAATGTTTGATTCATCACTATTCCCCCTTACATAATGATTTTTAATACATCTAGTACTTCATTTGGCAACTCATCTTTTGTTCCTTTTAATTTTTCAATGTAATCGTAGCGGAACTCAAATGCTTTGTGCAAAATATGATGGTACTCACGAACTGTAAAATCTGGTTCAAAACCTTCAACTTTTACATATTCTAAGTTTTCATATTTATAGAACGGTTCAAAGTTAAGGCTACCCTCAACCAAACCTTCTAACAAGCCTAATGTTACTTCTTTTGGAATTTTTTTGTCCAAGAAGAAGCCCGTATTCATAATGTAGCAATCTACACCAGATTGAGTGAATAGTTTTTTGTAACTTTCATAATCGGTACGTAAAGAATAGGTACGGAATGGATTAGCATAGGGTTCAATCACCAATGCATTAGGATCTACATTAGCATCCAATTTTTCTGCTGTAGAACGACGTGTTGCCAAAGTAGCTCCCATAGTAGCCGCTAAAATTGGATCATCAACTTTTAAAATTGGTGGCAATGTTTTATCTTTCATCAACCACACGATAGCATTCACAGGGTCTTTTACAAAGTTCACACGATTATCTGTCCAGAATTGTGATTTAATAGCACGACCATTGTTATTACGCACATCTTCTGCTAACACAACTTTGTTACCATCTTCATCTAAAGTAACACCCACATTTTGCAATGTTAATAGGTATTTATTAGCAGGATGTTCCATTGGATAGTCTTGCATTTTATCAAAATATGTTGGTTCTAAGGCAATGGAAGACAAATCGTCTGTATGAATGATATAGGCATCATCATGTAATACAGAAATATCATATCGTCCACCATGCTGTTCATGAGTCAATGTAGATTTACCAGATCCTGATAACCCAAATACGCCAATCGTATAAGAAGAACCATCTTTTAAATTGTATCGTTTCATACCACCATGGCATGCCACATAACCATAACGATTTGCCAAGGACCATCCTAATGTAAGAGTACCTTTTTTATGTTCCCCAAAATAACGCATACCTAAAATCATAGCACAGTTATGAGCAGGGTCAAAAATAGCCAGTCCACCTGGATGTCCTTCTACCACATAATCTGGATCAGAGTAAATAAAAATATCCCCTTCTGGAATCTCTTTACTACCTCTATAGAAGGCTTTTACTTCCTCATTGAAAAATTGGAAATTAATAGCCCAAGAATATAGGATCGATGCATGCTCTTTAGGAATCATCAAGTGCGCACGAGCAGTAAAAGCTTCATCCAAACCTACGATAGCTTGCGCTGAAATCCATTCTTTATGACGGCTATCATATACTGCATCCCGCGCAATATCACATAATTCTACTTCATTAATACCTTCATCGCCAATAATACGGCGAGCTTTTGCATAACGACCTGTTGTTTTACCATTATTTGTAACTAATACTTTGGCATCTTGCGGTAAACCTTGCTCTTCCGCACGGTATACGGGCATATCTAATACAACGACCCCAGGTTCTTTCGTGGCTAACTCATAAGCCTGTGCAATAGACTTCACCGGTGTTACATTATTTCCATAAAAAGCAGTTTCTATGGTACTTCTTAATTTGGAAAAGAGCGGATTCTCTTTAATTTCGGAATGTTTCCATTTTAATCTTGTTGCCATATGTTCCTCATTAATTCTAACTTACTATACTTATGCATATTCTTATATTCTAACATTTAATTAAGTATTTCACAATATGAGACCAATTATATATACTGCATCAGTCTAGCAAATACAGGCCTCTGTGATATGTATCACAATGTATTTTTACTATGCGATGAATAGTTATGAAAAAACGGATATCACAAGGCATTCACCTCACAATATCCGTTGATTCTATACAACTAAGATCTATGATTCATAATATAATCAATATCTAAGTCTTGCAAATACAATTTAAATGCCTCAGCCAACTGTGGATTTCGTAAGCCGTATTCTACAGTCGCTTTTAAATATCCTAATCGATCGCCTATATCATAGCGCACCCCTTCATAAGAGTAAGCTAAAATTCTTGAGGAAAGTCTAGCAATCGCGTCGGTCAATTGAATTTCATTGCCCGCCCCTTGGGGAGTTTTTTCTAATTCATCAAATATATCTGGCGTCAAAATATAACGACCTAATACCGCCAAGTTCGATGGAGCATACTCAAGTGGTGGCTTCTCCACCAAACCTGCTACTTCATACACATTCGGTTCGATTTCACTACCGGACACAATACCATAGGAGCTAACTTTTTCTGGAGCTACAAATTGAGTTCCTAAAATTGTTACACCATCATGGGCATAATGACAATCAATTAATTGCTTCAAGCACGGTCTTTGTGGGTTATAGACCACATCATCCCCTAATAGAACAGCAAATGGCTCATCCCCTATAAAAGACTTCGCACAATAGATAGCATCACCCAATCCACGGGCTGTTTTCTGACGAATGTAATGAACTTTAATATTCGCCAAATTTCTCACCATATCAAGATGTTGTTGCTTACCTTGTTGTTGCAATAATTGCTCTAACTCCACACTAGTATCAAAATGATCTTCAATCGCACGCTTATTGCGTCCCGTAATAATTAGAATATCTTCAATACCTGAATCGATAGCCTCTTGCACAATATATTGTATTGTTGGTGTATCCACAATAGGCAACATCTCTTTCGGCTGTGCCTTAGTGGCTGGTAAAAAGCGTGTACCAAAGCCTGCCGCTGGAATCACTGCTTTTCTAACTTTTTTCATGGTTTCCCCTTAGATTAAAAATCTTTCGCTACCAATGTATATTCCCATTTCTTTTGTTTTGTACGATATGTCAAGGATCCTTCAAAGGAATGTAAATCACGATGCCATGTAAGATCTACATACCGTAACTCATGAGTCTGCATATCTCGTTGTATCTGTACACTAAAGCGATCTAATCGAGTAGCTTGTACACTTAGCCCATAGTATAAATTATACTTCACATCAATTTGATCAAATGGATATGGAGAGTCGGCTGAGACAGATACATTACTTTGACGATATCCAGCCCAAGCTTTCACACGAGGTCCTAGGTTGGTGTTGGCAGCTACACCCCAATATGGCATAGAACGAACCGACGAATTATATCCGTAGTAATCACGTTGGTAACCACCATAGAAGGTAACCTCTGTATTAGGCCCTATATGAACTGGGTCATGAGATACTTCACCATACATCTTAGCATGAGTTCCCTTGATATGACCTTCATACCATTTACCATAGCTAACACCACCACGAATAGTCACAGGAGTGCTACCAAGATGATACGCATGCGTATCCACCGATAATTCAGGCTTCTTCTCGACCCATACTTTTTTCGCATTTAATGTAGCTGACTCGCGACTATACGCTATCTTTGCTTCTCCCCAAGGCAAGAAATGAACATACCCAAAGGATGGTTTAAACCCAATATGAGTTCCCCAAGTATAATGCAAGAAAAGTTCCCCATGTTTAGATACTGGATAGTCAATTTTACCATTTAAACTCAATCCATCAGAAGAATTATATTTCGGTCTTGGTACAAAGGAAAATACGCTCACTTGTCCTTGTTTATCTTGACGCAAAGACACCGTATATTTATTTACAGAAATAATCCGTTTATTTTTAATATAAAAGCTTGCATTATGAATGACTGCTTTATCTCCAGGGAATACCTCTATATAGTCCCCTTCCACACGATAATCAGGTGCCCCTTTAAAAGCAATGGCATGTTTTGTCGTTAACCAACCTTTTTCAATGCGCCCTGTTTTACCATCAAAGTCACCTACTTCTGCTTTTACCCAATAGGGATCGGCATAGCCAAATACATTTTTTGTGTGAGCTGCTCCAGTAGTAGCATTGTAGGTAATGTGAGAACCTTTTAAGTCCTTTGTATCCCCTTTATCTTCTAAAAAATGATAGTCCGATACACTTTCATATTGCTGGGTCTTCGTATTACCTTCTAGTCTTTCTGACAATAGTTGTTGATTGCCCCGTTCTACTTCTACAGCGCCATTGGCCCATACACGACCAGTAGTATCGTTATAATACATTTTATCTGCATCAATACGAACTGGTACAGCCGGTTTTTCTACCACTTGTTTGCCTTTTTTTTCAATTGCTTTAACCTGCAAATTTGGCGCATACTGCGTATCTGTAGATACTGTGGAAATCTTAGGCATTTGCACATACTGAATGTCGGCAACCTTTGGAGTAGCTTCGAATACTGGGGTCGTAGCATCTACTGTTTGGGCATGACCTTGTGTACATGCCAATGCCGTCAAAATAGCAGCGGCTGTTACAGAATATCTTTTCATGCTCATCTCCTAGTCTTTCTCACGTTTTACAATGATGACAGGTTTTTCAGTTAAAGAATCATCTGGTACCACTTGTACAGGTTCTTCTTTTGCTTTTACAGCCGGAGCTGGCGTTGATTCAGCTACTCCTTTTGATGCTGCTACTGGTTCAGCTGCTGCTTTTGGTGCGACCACTGGCTCCACAGGAGCTTTTTGCACAGCTCCCGTATCTACACCATGTACTTCCACCCCAGAAATAGTAACAGAGGATTCAGGCTGTACATACACAAGAGTTCCTACTGGTAAATCAATAGATTTACCTTTTACAAAGAAGCCCCCTACAAGGCCTACAGGTCCTAATAAAACAGCCCCTGCTACAGACGCACCAGCCGCTTTTAGTTCTCCTTTTGTTTTAGACTTAGCTTCTTCACCTTGGATGGCTGTGAAAACTGTACCATCAATACCTTGTAATTTATCAAATACAATGTTTAATTTTGCATTACGTCCAAAAGATCTTGCTTTTGTAATTTCCGTAATATGGCCAGTACCTACTGTTCCTTTAGGAATCAACAGAGTTTCCCCATCCATTACATCTTCTGCTACTTTGACATGAACTACATCATCTTTCACATTTTTTTGAGATGTTACTGGTTCTGTTAATTCTAGAGTAAATACTTGATCAGCCCCAATAGTTCCTAGTTTTGTTCGCAATGCTACTTGTGTTCCAAAAATAGATTGCTTTAATTTTTGTACACGACTTTGTAAAGAACCTTTTGCTTCTAGTCCATTCACACTGCGTTCCATTTCGCCAATGCGTTCTACGAGAGAGCCACTATGAACTTCATCATAATACATCCATTCCAAAGCATTGACTTCTTGATGCAATGTTACCTTTGTTCCTTGACCTTCCACAGATGTATACAAAGATTCCACTTGCCCTGTAATACTACCTTGTTGTTTTGTACCATAAATAGTATCTTGTAATTGATGTACTCGATCTGTTAATGCACCTACTTGTACTTTACCATACACAGTACTTTCCAAAGCTTCTGTTTTTTCTAATACTGTGTCTGGTGCAGCCCATACACTTGTTGCTAAAAGAGCAAATACAGCTCCTAATACAGCAGAACGTTTCATAGTATCTCCTCATCTCTACTAACACATAGATAGCACGGGCAAGCCCGTGCTAATCCATTAAATCTTCAAATCTATAATTGCGGATACGCCAACCCCTTGAATGCGATTTGCAGTCGTTGGGTTCGTACTGTCAATCGGTACTAGTCCTTTTACGCGAGCTACGGAATTAAAACTAGCCTCAATTTGTGCTACCGCTTCCACACGTTCCACTTCACTACTAGGTCCTGTTATCTGTGCTGCACCAATATGGCCACCTTTACCAAGACTGACAATAGGAACTACTTTTGTTGAATAGGTAGTACTCAAATTATTTTGCTTTAATAAATTGTTCAAGAAATTATTAATGGAGTCTCCATATTTATCTACTAGAAAGCCCACGCCTCCCACTTTCAAGGCGCCTCCTAATAAACTTCCTAAATTGAACGCCTGAGCTTGTTGCACTCCAACAACACCCACAGTGGCTACTGAGAATGCTACCATAGCAGCTACGATTTGTTTTTTCATCGTAATATCCTCCTTTTCCTTTCCATTGTATCAAAAAATAAATTTTTATTCTATACAAAGTATATGAGATATCCATGATTTTTTCGTGAAATCTTACATTTTTTAGCAAATCCGTGGAACTTGGTCTTCTCCGAGCATATCTAACAAACGAATTCCGCCTACTGCCGTTTGTAAACCTACTTTACCAGCATTACCATTCACTATATCACCAATGATGACAGCATCACAACCTTCTGTAAAAGTCCGCATCATCTGCACTACATCATCTGCCACATCAGCACGTACAATGACAATCATTTTACCTTCATTGGCTAAATACAATGGGTCATACCCTAATACTTGGCATACGGCTTGCACTTCCTCACGGACAGGAATGGCAGACTCTTGCAATCGAATCCCCTTTTGAGCAGAATTTGCAATTTCTTGTAATGTGGTGGCCAATCCACCACGAGTAGGATCTCTAAAAAAAGCAATATTTTTTCCAAATGTTTCCAATAAGGCATGGGACATAGTATGTAAGGGAGCACAATCTGTCTGAATTGTGTCTGGCAAATCTAATCCATACCGAGTTCCCATAACAGCAATGGCATGGTCACCCAAGGTGCCGGATACAATAACTTTCATACCACTTTCAATATAGGGAGTACCTAACTGTACATAGTCTGGTACAATACCTACACCGGCTGTATTGATATAGATTCCGTCAACAGAACCCTTTTCTACCACCTTCGTGTCTCCTGTAATGATAGAAACACCCGCTTGTTGTGCCATATCAGACATGGTTTGTAGCACCACTTCTAACGTAGGGATAGGCAACCCTTCCTCTAAAATGAGTCCACAAGACAAATACTGAGGAATAGCACCCATCATGGCTAAGTCATTCACTGTACCACATACAGCTAACTTACCAATGTTACCACCAGGAAATATATGCGGCGTCACTACATAGGAATCTGTGCTCATAGCCATACGCCCATTAGTAACGGGAAATACAGCCCCATCATGTAATTCATTTAATATTGGATTAGAAAAATATTTCACAATATATTTGTCCACTAGTTCGTGGCTAAATTTACCACCATTACCATGGACTAACCGAATCCGTTCCATTTATTCCTCCCAAGTCATTCCACCGCTGGAAAAACCGTATTTATACCAAGCTGAACAACTACCTTCTACGGATACCATACAAGCTCCTACTGGATGCTCTGGCGTACAAAGTTTGCCAAATAAAGGGCATGCATCAGGATGAATCATCCCTTGGATAACAGACCCACATTGGCAACCTTTCGGTCCATCACTAGTGGTAAACGGAGGCAATGGTAATTGTACTAATGCATCATAAGCAGACCATTCACCTCGCAACTTTAATCCTGATGCAGGTAAGGTACCAATACCACGCCAACCATCATCAGACGGCTCATACAAGGTATCCATTAATTGTTGTGCTACTGGATTTCCCGTTTTTGCCACCACGGACCGATACGTATTTCCTACATAAAATTTCTTTTCTTTACGTTGTTCTAAGAGATTTACAATGGCTGCTAAAATTTCCACACCATCAAAGCCAGCAATACAACTTGGCATATGATATTCATCAGCTAAGAATTGATACGGCTGTTCTCCAATGATAACGCTTACATGACCTGGCAACAAGAATCCATCAATTTGATGATCTGGATTACTTAATAAAGCGCGTAATGCAGGAGGCACCAATTTATGAGAAATCAAGAAAAATACATTCTTGAGTCCCTTTGCATGAACTGCCTGTATTGTAGCTGCTATGACAGCTATAGTCGTTTCAAAGCCAATGCCTAAGAAGATAATCTTCTTATCTGTATATTGTTCACTTAAGGAAAGTACTTCCATTGGGCTATAGATAATCTCAATGTGGGCCCCCTCTTCTTTAGATTGCCATAAATTACCTGTCGTGCCAGGTACTTTCAGCATATCTCCAAAGGTGGCAATCACTACGTCATCTTGAGCTGCATAGGCCAGAGCTTGGTCCATATATTGTTGATCTGTCACACAGACAGGACATCCAGGTCCACTAATCAGCTCGATGCCTTTCGGTAACATTTGACGGATGCCTTCACGGAAGATAGCCACGGTATGGGTCCCGCAGACTTCCATAAACCGCACCGTTTCTTCTGGATCATGTAATTCACGAATCCGCTCTAGTAAGCTAGTTGCGACCTTCGATTTTTCTGTTAAAGTAATCTTGTTCAAGTTCTTCTAATTCGCGGAATGCCTCAAGGGTCAAACGCGCTTCCTCCTCATCTACAATTTGTACGGCACAGCCCGCATGGACTAATAGCCAATCTCCAATTTTTGCTTCCGGCACCAATAACAGACTGCACTCTCGTTGTACCCCTGTTAGTTCTACGGTACCAATCGTTTCATTAATATGCACCAACTGTGCAGGTACTGCTAAACACATAGTATCTCCTATCTATTCATATGACTTCCTAACCATAATTGTCCTAAAGCGATACCGCCATCATTCAAAGGGCTTTGGTTAGGAATGTGGATATGGTACTCTTCTAATTCCCGTATCACTCCTTCTAGGAGAATGCGATTTTGGAATACTCCTCCACACAAGACAATATGCGAAATTTGTCGCTCCTTACAACATTGTTTCGCCATCTGTCCTATATAATATATCAAAGTTCTGTGAAAGTTTGCTGAGATTTTTGCTACACTTTCACCATCTTTTAATTGTTCTATCACAGATCGTACTAAACTCATTGTATCTAATACCGTTCCGTCCAGCTTCATGTCTAGGATAGTGCCCCTCTCTGAAAGCGCCAGTTGCTCTAACTCGATAGCAAGTTGCGCATCATAGAGATGCTCATGGCCTACCCCTAACAAAGACGCTACTGTATCAAATAAACGACCACCGCTAGAAGACTGTATCATCTGCATATGAGGCATCATTTTCTCTAATAGTTCCCATCCCTTAGGCAGTGTTTTTTTCCACTGTTCTATGACTGTGGGTACCCCTGATGGATAGATCTGATTCATATACCACAATGCTTGACGCCATGGCTCTCGTACAGCTATTTCACCACCTGGCAAAGGGGCATAACTCAAATGTGCCATACGTTCCATATGCTCTTGATGACAATATAAAAACTCACCGCCCCATAGAGTGCCATCTGTGCCATATCCTGTCCCATCAAAGCAAATACCTAACACTGGTTCCTGAATATTATACTCTGCCAGTACCGCTGCCACATGGGCATGATGATGCTGCACTTCTATGACAGGTAATTGATGTTTCTCTGCATAGATTCTACCACACTGTGATGTGTAGTAATTCGGGTGGGCATCCACGATGACCTCTGTTGGTTGTAATTGAAATAAGTCTTCATAGCGCTTCGTTGTGGACCATAGCAAATCCTGTACTCGCTGATGCTCCATATCTCCCATGTAGGGGCTAAGGATAGCATGAGAACCTCGATTCATCGCAAATGCTGCCTTCATATCTGCACCCATAGCTAGCATAGTTGAACTCTTCTCTAATGCTACTACAGGAATGGATACAGGTACGTATCCTCGGCTACGGCGAATCATGATTGATGTATCATGCACCACTTGTACCACAGAATCATCTACAGGAGAGATAATCTCCCGATTGTGAGTCAATATATAGTCTGCTATCCCCTGTAATTCTTCCAATGCCTGGGCATCATTATATAATACAGGATCACCACTTCGGTTCGCACTAGTCATAACCCATAGAGCATTAGACGGTACTAAACTGTAGTGATATGGAGCATAGGTCAGCAAAATGCCTAAGGTTTCCATACCAGGAGCTACACTTGGTGCCACCGTATTATGCTCTGTTACCTTTTGCAACAACACAATAGGCCTTGCTGGGCTCAACAGCAGTTCTTCTTCTGTGTGCGATATATGCACATACTGCTTTGCCGTTTCCAAGGATCCTGCCATGATCGCTAAGGGTTTCCTAGGTCGTCCTTTTCGGTGGCGCAAGGTTTGCACCGCTTTTTCTTGTAAAGCATCACAGACCAAATGATAACCACCAACACCTTTTAAGGCTATAATAGAACCATTTTGTATATGTTCTTTGGCTTGCTCTATGGCATCCTGTCCAGTAGCCAACACCATCCCATCTGTACCTTGTAATGTAAACATCGGTCCACACTGCTCGCAAGCATTAGGCTCTGCATGATACCGTCGCCCTTCGAGATCCTCATATTCCCCTTGGCACTCCTCGCACATAGGGAATGCTTTCATCGATGTTTTATGACGGTCGTAAGGAGTACTTTCAATAATCGTATACCGAGGGCCGCAATTTGTACAATTTGTAAACCCATATTGAAAGCGTCGATTCTCAAAGTCTTGTATGTCCTGCAAGCATGCCTCGCAAGGTGCCATATCGGCGCCAATAAAGGCATTGCCCTGAGCACCTTGGGAAAGGATTATCGTAAACGAGTGCAATGATTGTACTGTGCTTGGTTCTACACGCAAAGAATCAATGCGTCCATGCATAGGCAAGTCAGATTGCAATCGCTCTATAAACAGTCGACAATCTACCTCTACACCTTGTATGTGTATTTCCACACCGCTCGTGTCATTTCTCACTGTCCCCACTAGTCTTAATTCATGGGCTAGTTTAGACACAAAGGGGCGGAATCCTATGCCCTGTACAATGCCTGTTACATGTATGGTGTATGCTTTCATAGAACCCGCCTCCCTTCAGTTATAAAATTTTAGTGATTTTCTTGTCGGATCCCCGCTGCATCCAGTTCAGCTTGGATCATAATAGCACATTCGATACGTTTTTTCTGTAATTTACATCCCATTTCGTATGGTGTGCTAAGATCTCCACCTAATGTTTCATTGTTCGCATGGCAACCGCCGGAGCAGAAGAATTTTGCCCAACAGTTGGCACATGTTTCTTTCGTAAATACGTGAGTATTTCTAAATTGTGTCGGTATGTCATAATTTTTCAAACCATCAAAGACCGTACCAATCACATAGCCATCCTTACCTACGTATTGGTGACATGGGTAAATATCTCCATTTGGTACAACAGCCATATACTCATGACCAGCTCCGCAACCACGTAAGCGTTTCGCCATACATGGTCCACGGTATAAATCCATACGGAAGTGGAAGAAGTTAAATTTCTCACCCCAACCTGCTAGTTGACGTTCTAAATATAAGTCTGCCAATTTTTCATATTCTTTTTCGATGATCGGCATATCCTCAGGACGTAACACATAAGCTCCATCTTCGCCAACCACTGGTTCCATAGACAAATGTTCAAACCCTAAATCTGACATAGCTTCTACATCTTTGCAGAAGTCCAAGTTATTATGTGTATAGGTACCACGTACATAATATTCACGGCCCTCACGCTGTTTAACAGCATTCACTAAGTTCTTCGCTACTGTATTGTAAGTGTCTTTGCCACCAGAACTTGGGCGCATACTATTATGCACATCTTCACGACCATCTAGGGACAGCACCAAACTCATGTTATGCTCATTCACATAATCGATTTTATCCTGTGTCAATAACATGCCGTTAGTGGTCAATGTCAATTTAAAGATTTTTCCATGTTTTTCTTGAATGGATTCAATGTATTCTACGGTTTGTTTCACTACATCCCAGTTCAACAATGGCTCACCACCAAAGAAATCGATTTCACAATGCTGGCGTGGACCACTCATAGAAATCAAGAAATCTACAGCACGTTTCGCCACGTCAAAACTCATTAATTCTCGTTTTACTCCGCCGTAATCACCTTGACTAGCGAAACAATACTTACAAGCTAAGTTGCAATCATGAGCAATGTTTAAGCAAAGAGCTTTTACAATTGGTTTTTCATCTACCACTAGTTTGAACTCTGCAGACATAGGAGCAAAGAGCATTTCCTCTTTGATGAGTTCATCTAACTCATCCATAATTTCATCTAACTCCGCTGCATCCTCTGTAGCATCTAACGCACTATGTACAGCATCACGGTTGGTACCGTTATAGATATCTAATACACGATCAATGAGCTCATCGATCACATGGATAATTCCACTATTTACATCCAATAGAAAGAACTTATCTTTCATTTTAAATTTATGAATCATCGGTTG
The DNA here is from genome assembly GCF_003992185.1 of Veillonella sp. CNR 79/14. Taxonomy (NCBI): domain Bacteria; kingdom Bacillati; phylum Bacillota; class Negativicutes; order Veillonellales; family Veillonellaceae; genus Veillonella; species Veillonella sp. CNR 79/14. Next base: position 62,328 of record NZ_RQVH01000010.1, read on the forward strand.
TAATTCTAACATTCATACCTCCATTAACTTACTAAAGTCTACCGTATATTATATCACTTTATACTCGTAACGTATAGAAAGCTATCAATATAGAGTATACTTTTTCTAAAATTATAGTATGCAAAAAATTGTACTTTTGAAGTACAGATATTATAATTTAGCAAGCTAAAGACATAAAAGGGTTAGCATACAGAATCCCCCTAGATCTGGTACATCTAGGGGGATTTTTGTATGTTTTATAGTAACACTTTTAGTATAATCCTAGAAGTAATATAAAGCAAATAAGCTGCCCACCATATGGTGAACAGCTTATTGCTAATCGAATGATTATTTTTGTTTGCACACTTGGTTACCTACTGTACAGCTAGTTTTGCAAGCAGATTGGCAAGATGTTTGACATTCGCCGCAGCCGCCTGTTTTAGCAGTTTTTTGTAGGGATTCAGTGTTAATTGTACGAATACGTTTAGACATCTTCATTCCTCCTAAGCACAAACTTACTCTATTATATTATCATCTAATACCGTTTCAAGCAAGCAAAAGGCATAGGAATTAGTGAGCTAACGCTTCTTTCAATGTTTTAAGGTTTTCTTCCATGATGTCAAGGTATGTCACATTTTTTTGTGCTTGTTCTTCTGTTAAACCTTCTGCCGGGTTTAATACATACACTTTTACGCCAGTTTCAGCAGCGATAGCATTAGCCAATTTAGGGCTTACCAATTCTTCACTGAAGATTGCTTTTACATTATGTTCTTTGATGAAAGCCACGATATCTGCCATGCGTTCTGGTGTTGGTTCAGCATCTGGAGATACTCCCATAATACCCAATTGTTCAAAACCGTATGCGTTTGCTAAGTAACCAAATGCCATATGGCTAACTACTAAATGTTTGTCGTGTTGTGTTTTACCAAATTCTTCATATTTAGCATGCAAAGCTTGTAATTTTTCTTTGTATGCTTTGCCGTTAGCTTCATAGTATTTTGCATTCGTAGGGTCTGCTTTAGAGAAGGCTTCTACAACGGCATCTACTTCTTTAGCAACATTCATTGGATCTAACCATACATGTGGATCAAACTCGCCATGTTCATGTTCGTGCTCATGTTTATCTTCTTTTTGAGCTTTATTATGGTCATCTTTGTCGTCTTTATGATCTTTGTCATCTTTATGATCTTTGTCATGATCATGTTCGTCTTCATCTTCATCTGGAGCTGGCAACAAAGTAACAGATTTAGACAATTCTACAGGTTGCGCTTTTTGTAGCACATCTTTTTCTAAAATCTTTTCTGTTGGTTCCAAACCTGCACCGCTATATAAGAACACTTTAGCAGTACCAATTTCTTTTAAATCTTTTGCAGTTGGATCCCAATCATGTGGTTCTGCTCCTGGAGGTACTAATAAAGTCACATCAACTTTGTCTCCCCCTACTTGTTTCGCTACATCATATACAGGGAACACGGTAGTAACGACCTTCATTTTTTCAGCTGGTGCTGCTTGTTTTGTATCACTGCCACACCCAGCAATACCTACTGCAGTAGCCACCATAGTAGCTCCTAGTACAAAATAGGTTAATCGTTTTTTCCAATTCATGAGTATACTCCTCCTAACACATAAAAAACAAGAAGTGATTAGTCTTTGCTAATTCACTTCTTGATTATATCCGATTTAAAAAATCCGTGCTTGAATGCATGAGCAGTCTATACACTCAATATCATTATCATTTAAACTTCTTAATCACCGCAATTGCCACTGGTGTTACAACAGCTACTGCTAACAAGGCTTCTGGAATACCATGAGACCATACGATACCCATCACAACATTAAATACTGCCTCTTGTGAAATATGTGTAGCTTTTGCAAATTCTACACCATAAATTGTGTAAATACCAGTCATAACAAGGATTGTATTAGTAGCTGTTCCCAAGAATGCAGCTAAGCCGATACGAATGGCTTTCACCTTAATTGGTACATACATATATACCAACGCTGCCACTAAACCGATCAACATTCTTGGCAATACAGAAATAATAGGATTCATAAATGCAAAGGATAAAATATTAGGCGCCATGTAAGCTTGTACCATACTGTACGCACCGAATAAGAAACCTACTGACATACCTACTTTAGGCCCTTCCACAACACCACCTAAGATAGTTGGGATGTGCAAGATAGTAGCACTAATTGGTGGAATTGGCACAAAGCCCCAACCTGTCATACCAAGTACAATGGTAATCCCTGCCAATAAACCAATAATCGTTAATTGACGTACCGTAAATTTTTGCGATGACTGTGTTTGCAACGCTGTTTCTTTTTCCATGTTTTCCTCCGTTCTTATTCCCTTAGGATATAAGTCGAACCAATAATAAAAAAATGGAACTCAGTTCTGCTCTTCTTGATACAGACTATACAGTTAGTTCCTCGTATAGAGTAGTACAAATCAGCGGTTCTGTCAATCATAAAATGTAATTTTTCTTACAGTTATAAAAAGGCTCTTTGTCAAATGTAGCGACTACTTGTCCCAACATGTATTAATAGATCCTATAAAAAACGAACACCTTATGAGACTCTCATAAAAGTGTTCGTTGTTAATTTACAAACCCAACAATTTTCTGCCTTCTTCCCAAGCAAAGATAGGTGTTAAGAATGTCATTAAATTTTCTTCTTCAAATGGATACGCACGCATGCCAATCGCTTCAGCAGCCTGTACATCAGAAGGTTTATCACCCACAAAGTAGATTAATCGTTTTTCCAATTCATGAGTATACTCCTCCTAACACATAAAAAAACAAGAAGTGATCAGTCTTTGCTAATTCACTTCTTGATTATATCCGATTTAAAAAATCCGTACTTGAATGCATGAGCAGTCTATACACTCAATTTCATTATCATTTAAATTTTTTGATGACAGCTAGTGCCACAGGTGTTACAACGGCTACTCCTAATAGTGCTTCTGGAATACCATGAGACCATGCAATACCCATCACCACATCAAATACAGCTTCTTGTGAAATGTGTGTTGCCTTTGCAAATTCTACACCATAGATTGTATAAATACCAGTCAATACAAGGATAGTACTTGTGACTTTTCCTAAGAAAGCGGCTACACCAATACGGATAGCTCTTACCTTAACTGGCAAGTACATATATACCAACGCTGCTACTAAACCAATCAACATTCTTGGTAATATAGAAATGATTGGATTCATAAACACGAAAGATAAAACATTCGGTGACATATACGCTCGTACCATACTGTAAGCACCAAATAAGAACCCTACTGACATCCCCACTTTAGGACCTTCTACGATACCACCTAAAAGGGTTGGAATATGCAAGATGGTCCCACTAATTGGTGGGATTGGCACAAAGCCCCATCCTGTCATGCCAAGTACAATCGTAATCCCTGCCAATAAGCCAATAATCGTTAATTGACGTACCGTAAATTTTTGCGATGGTTGTGTTTGCAACGCTGTTTCTTTTTCCATGTTTTCCTCCGTTCTTATTCCCTTAGGATATAAGTCGAACCAATACTAAAAAATGGAACTCAGTTCTGTTCTTCTTGATACAGACTATACAGTTAGTTCCTCGTATAGAGTAGTACAAATCAGCTATTCCGTCAATCATAAAATGTAACTTTTCTTACACATAACAGTTAAGTAACGTATAGTAAAGTGTTCCACCTCTATCTGCAATATAAGCACGTAACAAGAAAAAGAACACTCTCTGATATATTTCATGAGAGTGTTCTTTCCAAACATTACAGACCTAACAATTTTCTGCCTTCTTCCCAAGCAAAGATTGGTGTTAAGAATGTCATTAAATTTTCTTCTTCAAATGGATACGCACGCATGCCGATGGATTCAGCTGCCTCTACATCAGATGGTTTGTCCCCTACTAAGAAACTGCCATCTACATCCACATGCCACTCTTCAATGGCTTTTGTTAGCATACCTGGATTAGGTTTGCGACAATCGCAAGCTTTCTTGTAGGCCTCTACTGTCCCTTCTGGATGATGTGGACAGTAATAGTAGGCTAATATATGTACACCTTCTGCTTCTAAACGACGGGACATTTCAGCATGTAACGCTTGCACATCTTCCTCTGTATAGTAGCCTCGTGCAACCCCACTTTGGTTAGTTACCACAATGATATCATACCCACGTGTTTGGGCTTCTTTCATAGCTTCAATAGCACCAGGAATAAATTCTAATTGTGCAGGATTACTCAAATATCCTACATCCACGTTAATAACCCCATCACGATCTAAAAATAATACATTTCTAGTTTCCATTATTTTACATACCCTTCATTATCACGTAATAACGCACAATACTCATGGACTGCTTGTTCTAATGGTGTAAATCCTTTATCATAGCCAGCAGCTAACAATTTTGTTGTATCTGCTTGCGTATAGCTTTGGTATTTACCCTTTAATACTTCTGGGAAATCGATATAACGAATCTCGCCTTTTCCAGCGAAGGAAATAACAGCTTTCATAAACTCATTAAATGTATGTGCATGACCTGTACCACAGTTGAATACACCACTAATTTCAGGGTGTTCCCAGAAATAGAAATTCACATTTACCACATCGTTTACATAGATAAAATCACGGGTTTGCTCACCGTCACCATATCCATCGATGCCTTTAAAGAGTGTAATTTCACCAGTTTCCATCAATTTATAATACATTTGACGCACCAAAGATGCCATCTTATCTTTATGTGTTTCATTCGGTCCAAAGACATTGAAATAGCGTAAGCCCACACATTGAGATTGTAATTGGTTTCTAAATTTTGCTACATAGCGGTCAAATAGTAGTTTAGAATACGCATATGGATTTAAAGCTTGTTCGCAAGATGGGTCTTCGCGGAATCCATTAGTCCCATGTCCATAGGTGGATGCAGAAGATGCATAGATGAAAGGAACTCGACGTTCTTGGCAATAATGAAAGAGATTTTTAGATCCTTCATAGTTATTTTTCATCATATATCTACCATCATAATTCATAGTGTCTGCACAAGCACCTTCGTGGAATACCACTTCGATAGGTCCACAATCAAAGGTATTTTGTTCTACCGCAGTATCAAAATCTTCATAATCGATATAATCTGCAAAATCCAACATTTCAATGTTGCGGATTTTACGACCATCCGTTAAATCATCAACAATCAAAATATCATTGCGACCTTTATTATTCAACTGTTTTACAATATTGGAGCCGATAAAGCCAGCACCACCAGTAACAATAATCATAGTTTTCCTTCCTCTATTAATCCTTGAATACGTTCAATGATTCCTGTTGTGGAATATCCCTCTTGGAACGGCAAGATTTGTACTTCCTCTACAAACTCCTTGCCAATGACGTCTTCTGGCTTATAATCTCCACCTTTAACCAATATATTTGGTCGCAACTGTGAAAGCACCTCTGCTGGCGTATCTTCTTCAAATAGAACCACACCATCTACAAAGCCTAAAGAGCTCATCAATAAGGCTCTATCTAGTTCATGATTGATAGGACGACTATCCCCTTTTAAACGACGCACAGAGCTATCTGAATTGAGGGCCACCACCAAATGATCACCCAGTGTTGCTGCCTCTTTTAAATAGGTCAAATGACCACGATGTAAAATATCAAAACAACCATTCGTAAAGACAACCACTTCACCACGATCTTGCCACAACCGTATCTTTTGGGCTAATGCATCTACAGAATAGATGCTTTCTTTATCTTCTTTTTTTGCTTTCATAGAAGACAATAAATCTAATAATTCCTGACGGTGAATTGGATAGGTACCTACTTTGGATACCACCACACCTGCTGCTGCATTGGCTGCTACTAAAGCGGCTCGGATAGATAAGCCCGCAATTAATGTAGTGAGCATCATGGCCACTACCGTATCGCCGGCACCGCTCACATCGAATACATCTTGCTGTTTCGTTTCTGCATTGTGCCACACATTGCCGTCTTTACGAACTAAGGTAATCCCTTTCGCCGAACGCGTAACAATGATAAAGTCTAGCTCCATGTTATCCAAAATATGACGTGCTGCTTTCACAACCGCTTCATCTGTGTTGGGCACTTCATAGCCTACAGCTTCACTGAGTTCCTTCACATTAGGAGTAATACAAGTAGCACCGTTATATTTTGACCAGTCAGAGCCTTTCGGATCCACAATAGTCATAATGCCAACAGCACGAGTTTTACTGAATACTTGGCTTAGTAAGGATGGCTGACAAATCCCTTTTCCATAATCGGAAATCACAAGGCCTTGTAAACCTTTGTGTAACAACTCATCTAGCCAAGTAAGGATAGCTGTTTCACTGGCGCTGGACACAGGCTGATTCACTTCATAATCTAAGCGAATCATTTGCTGTTGTCCACCTAAGATACGTGTTTTCGTGGTAGTCGGAATAGAATCTTCAGTAAAGACGCCAGTACTTTGGATACCATTATCTTCTAATAATTGGCGTACTATCTTACCATGTGCATCATCGCCAATACGAGATGCCATATGCACTTGGCAATCTAATTGAGCTAAATTATTTGCTACATTGGCAGCACCGCCTAACACTTCCGTTTCACGTTGCACTAAATTCACAGGCACTGGAGATTCTGGAGAGATACGACTTACATCGCCAAAAATATAGCGATCTAACATGCAGTCACCAATAACCCCTACTTGTAATTGTGGTAAATCACGAAGCAAAAACGATTGTAATGTACGGTTAGGCATAATCTTCTTCCACCAATTCACATAAAATATGGCCCGCTAAAATATGCATTTCTTGAATACGGGCTGTTACTTTAGATGGCACTGCAAAAGTTAAATCGCATAACTCTGCCATTTTTCCGCCACCTTCACCAGTAAAAGCAAAGGTATGCATGCCAATATTACGAGCAGATTCTACGGCTTTTACTACATTTTTACTATTTCCAGATGTAGAAATACCAATCAAAATATCTCCAGACCGGCCTAAGCCATCTACTTGTCGGGCAAACACTTCATCGTAGCCATAATCATTACCTACAGCTGTCAAAATAGACGTATCTGTGGTCAGAGCAATAGATGCTAACGAACGACGTTCTTTTTGAAAGCGTCCCACTAATTCCGCTGCTAAATGCTGAGAATCTGCGGCGGAACCACCATTACCGCAAAATAAAATTTTATTGCCTGCTGCCAGCGCTGCCTTACAACGCTCCGCCATAGCTTCAATAACACCCATCACTTCATAGGTAGCACTCATTGTGTCTACATGATCTGAAAAGCGGGCACTAATAACTGGATGTAACTCACTCATGTGTTGTATCCTTTCCATGATTGTCCAATAAATCGTGTAATTCTTGTAGGAAACTTTCTACATTATTAAATTGTCGGTAGACGGAGGCAAATCGCACATACGCAACTTGGTCTACATCCTTCAACAAGGACAATACAATTTCACCAATTCGCTCCGTAGTCACTTCTTGCTCTACTTCCATGCGAATTTGTTTTTCCGTTTCATTCACAATCGATTCTAATTGATCTGTGGAAATGCCTCGTTTACTACAAGATCTCCACAAGCCATTCATCAATTTAGATCGATCAAATAATTCTTTTTTCTGATCTCGTTTAATCACCATGATCGGTAAATCTTCAATGACTTCATAGGTTGTAAAGCGTTTTCCGCAGCTCATACATTCCCGACGACGACGAATATTATTATCGTCAGTTGACCGTGAATCTGTCACTTTAATTTCATCATGATGACAATAAGGACATTTCATACCGTATCCTCCTATTGGTTGCGCAAGAAGGTCTTTCCTTGCTGTTGAATTTCTTCTATAAAAGTATCTAACATTTCATAGCGTTTACGATACATATTTCGTTTATGTGTTTTCGCTGTTTCGTAGGTTTTCCGTTCCTCTTCTAAAGGAATCACAAAGAATCGAGAGTCTTGTTCCCATACGTGACCGCCTAATTCTTCCCAAAAGTCATCAAATTTCACTAATTTATGGCGATTAAAACGAATTAAATGCGTATTTGTATAGAATCCTTCATCGGACACTGCATACAAGATCTCAATACCTAAGCAAGTGGCTAATTGACGTAATAGAAAGAACATAAAGTTTTTAGGGCGATAGCCATGCATTTTTTTCGTCAGCTTCTTTGCCTTATCTAGACCCTCTTTATATCCCTGAATAGTACCAATCCAAATACATGGTTGTCCCGATGGATCTACACCTAATCGGAAGTTGATATGATAGATTCCATCCCCTTCGTAGGTTAAGAGCAAACTTAGCAGTCCTTCTTTACGTTGTCCTGGCATATATTGTAAGGTAGCTTCTAAAGCTAATTCTTCAGAATGCCATAAACTAATTCCACTTTCAGAGGGACTGTACAAGGATCGAATCGCATCGTCTGTCACATATTTCGGTAGCATATCAAAATGTTGTGTAATACAGTTTAATCGTTCTTGAGCCGTAGATTCCTTATACAAGAATACACGATTAATAATCTCCCAAATACCCTCTTGATCTTGTAACAAATTTGGATAGCTATAGTAGTGTTCAAAATAGGCTTCCAATTGTTTCAACTGAGATTTATTTTTATAGGAACGGGCAGTGAATAAAAAAATACGTCGTTTTTCACGCCAGCTATGGTATCCATATATTCTTTTACCTAATTCCCATTGTTGCTTTGCATATGTAAACACGGTACATCCTCCTTAGGATAGACTATATCAAACTATATTATACTCCATTTCAACAATGAAATTCAATGATATGCAAAAAACTAGAGAGTTCTAAGACTAAGCCTTAAAACTCTCTAGTGAAAGAAATGTGGTTACATTCCTTAGTATATGTTGTTATTTACTGCCTGTGCTACCAATACCACCAGTACGAATACCGCGCGCATCGTCATCATTTGTGAGTAAGTATTTGGAGAAGATACCTTGTGCTACTCGTTCTCCTTTTTCTAAGGCAACGGGAGCGTCTGTAATGTTATACACAGCAATCATAATATGACCTTCGTTATCTTCATTATTATAGTAATCAGAGTCAATAATCCCTGTACTATTAGTGAGCATCAAACCTCGTTTGATAGCCATGCTTGAGCGAACGTGGATCGCTAAATATTCATCATAATGCATGAACGCTTTCAATCCTGTAGGAATCAATACTGTTTCCTTAGGGCCTACTACAACAGATTCTGCACATTCAATATCATAGCCTGCACTTTCAGAAGTCTTACGCTTCGGTAAATTGATACCTTGTCCTTCAAAGGCAGAAACTACTTCAAATCCACGAATATCCATAGTGCACCTCAATTATTTTAATAGCTCTTTGCGGGACAAATTGATACGACCTTTGTCATCGATTTCGATAACTTTAACCATAATTTCATCGCCTACATTGACTACATCTTCTACTTTTTCTACACGTTCTCTTGCTAATTGAGAAATATGAACTAAGCCTTCTTTACCTGGCAATACTTCTACAAAAGCACCAAAATTCATCAAACGAGTGACTTTACCCATGTACACTTCGCCTGCTTCTACTTCTTTTGTCAAGTTCGTAATGATTTGGATTGCTTTTTCAGCCGCTTCTGCTTCTACTGCAGCAATGGAGATAGTGCCATCATCTTCGATGTCAATTTTAGCACCAGTTTCTTCAATAATGCCACGGATAACTTTGCCACCTGTACCGATAACGTCACGGATTTTGTCTGGATCAATTTTCATCGTTACGATGCGAGGAGCCCATTTAGACATTTCTTCACGTGGTGCTTGGATAGCTTCCATCATTTTACCCATGATGTGCATACGACCTTTGTGAGCTTGCGCTAATGCTTCTTCTAAGATTTCACGAGATAAACCGGAAATTTTAATATCCATTTGGATGGCAGTCACACCTTTTGTAGTACCTGCTACTTTAAAGTCCATATCACCTAAAGCATCTTCCATACCTTGGATATCTGTTAGAATTGTATAATGTTCATCTTGTGTTACAAGACCCATTGCTACCCCAGCTACTGGCGCTGTAATAGGCACCCCTGCATCCATCAAGGATAAAGTGGAACCACATACGCTGGCCATGGAGCTAGAACCATTGGATTCTAATACTTCAGATACTAAACGCATAGCATATGGGAATTCTGCTTCTGTTGGAAGAACTGCTAATAATGCTCTTTCAGCCAACGCACCATGACCAATTTCACGACGTCCAGGACCACGAGAGGAACGAGTTTCCCCTACGGAGAAAGATGGGAAATTGTAATGGTGAATATATCGTTTTTCTGTATCTAAACCAATGCCATCGATGGTTTGTTTTTCAGACAATGGAGCCAAGGTACAAATGTTTAATACTTGTGTTTGACCACGTGTGAACAAGCCAGAACCATGCGTACGTGGCAATGCGCTAACGCGACACGAAATAGGGCGAACTTCATCTAATTGACGGCCATCTGGACGGATTTTTTCTACCGTAATCATATGACGTACAATTTCTTTCACCATTTTTTCTAATGTAGCGTAAATATCGCCTGCTTGTTCTGGGAATTGTTCCGCAAAATGAGCCAATACCTCTTCGAACACAGCTTGTTGTTGCTCTTCCCGTTGTACTTTATCTGCACAGCGTACAGCTGCATCTAATTTGGCATGTGCATAAGCACGAACTGCTTCTGCCACTACTGGATCTACTTCTTTAATTGGGAATGTGCGTTTTTCATGACCAATTTCAGCTACCATAGTTTCTTGGAAAGCTACAATTTTTTTGATTTCTTCGTGAGCCGTCATGATCACTTCTAAGATGATATCTTCAGGAATTTCATTCGCTTCCCCTTCTACCATCAAGATCGCGTCCTTCGTACCAGCTACTACCATATTTAATGTAGTTGCTTCTAATTGTGCTTTAGTTGGGTTCACCACAATATTGCCATCTACAAGACCCATGCGCACACCAGCGATAGGCCCTGCCCAAGGAATATCGGAAATGGATAATGCCGCAGAAGCACCAATCAATGCACAGATTTCAGGTGCATGGTCATGATCAACAGATAATACAGTAGCTACTACATGTACTTCATTACGGCTACCTTTATCGAATAAAGGACGGATTGGACGGTCAATCAAACGGCTATTCAAAATAGCAGACTCTGGTGGACGTGCTTCACGTTTAATAAAACCACCTGGGAATCTACCAACAGCATACATTTTTTCTTCGTAATCTACTGTTAATGGGAAAAAGTCAATATCTTTTGCCTCTTTAGATGCCGTTGCTGTAACCAATACAACCGTATCACCATATTGTACTAATGCAGAACCACTTGCTTGTTTTGCTAACTCGCCAGTTTCGATTGATAACGTGCGACCAGCAAGTTCCATTTGGAATCGATTCATTCCATGCCTCCTGTTTAATTCTTTATCCTTAAAAATCTTTATAGTTGTTATTATACACGAGAAGAGGGGGAAATACAATTTACTGATAATGGTTCATGAAAGTTTATAAAAAAAAGATTAGACTGTGTAATCCCAGTCTAATCTAGCCTCTCATATATTCAAACGTATCATTTTCATAAAAAGCATGTTTGGCATTCTTCCTATTATAAACATACTATTAATTTAACCTTTATACATGCACAAGTTACATGTGGTTACTCACATAATTAAAAGATTGAGATATTTACAGAATCACACTACTCTCAAACCCCACTTTCAGCTAAAGTTTAGAAGCTTACTATATCGCAAAGCACGTAAACTTTATATGTATTTAGTTGATACCTTTTGAAAATATATATCAGCTACTGATAGTATATCATATTTTGAAAAATATTTGATAGTTATTATTAACATTTAATTACTTATAAGTAAAGAATATGGCTATATACCAAACGTTTTAGCTTGAAATATTTACGGAATCACACTACTCTCAAACGCTCCATTTTTTAACATCATCATTAGAGATGTTTGAGACATTTACAAAATCACACTACTCTCAAACTATCTGAAGTTCAATCTCTTTAGTGCGTTGGTTTGAGACATTTACAGAATCACACTACTCTCAAACTTGTACTCTGCCAAAAGATCTTGTGTTTTCGTTTGAGATATTTACAGAATCACACTACTCTCAAACCCCAAATACAAGTTCGAAGTTCCAAAGCTTGTCCAGTCACCACCAAGTGTAATCCTGTAAATATCATTAAATCAAACAAAAGTCATTATCTAAAGTATACCCATTAATTAAGGATTAATCAATATCTTGTAACCCATATGAACCTGAAGATATACATAGAATACATAGCTGTTTCGCTAATATAGTACTAAAAAACAACTGCACCTCCTCCAGGTCTAAATACAAATCTATATTCATAATTACGAATAAATCTGGATCTAATAATTCATGAACAATATCGATGGTTGAATCCTGATAAAATAGTTTAATAGGACTATCACTCTTTCTGTTGTATCTAGCACTTCATTAAGTTTTGATTGCTTAGTTATAACTACCGTGCGACAACTCATAGTATCTCCTATTTTATTTTAATTTCTTGTTCATATAAGCCTGTGATAGAGGTTGTAATAACGCTAAATTGTTCCGTATTAGATATATTAATCCCCAGTGTAGAACGAGAACTAGTCATGCCAATTTTTGTAATATCTCGTTTTGTTTTAAAGTTCGTTAACACATTCAACACTTCCAATAGCACACTAGCTTGGTCCTCTAAAGATAATGCTATGAATGTATCAAAGCCAACTGTTCGAAACTCTTCTAATTTATTTCCTTTCATCTTAGAAAATAGAGGAGTATCAAGTTTTTTTAACAACTCTTGATATAAGGCAATATTTTGTTCTTTACTAACTGTAACTTCTTTATGGTTATAAGATGTTTTTATATTCTCAATACGGAATGTTTTTGAGTTTTCTATCTTTTTAATAGCTACTTTTTCTAGCAATTTAATATATACACTCGATGTTATATCC
>NZ_RQVH01000011.1:0-54154 GCF_003992185.1 Veillonella sp. CNR 79/14
ATTTTAGAATATATCTAAAGTTGTTTTATGATGTTTGTAATCAATAGTGGTTACCTAATTTATATAAGAAGAGGGTATCTTTTTTATACGATAGGTGCACTATGGATTTTTTATAAAGATGATTAATTATATATCCGTTTAATGATTATGTTTTATTCGAAAGGAGGATATAGGTTTTAAGTTTAGGGTATAAATATTTTATTTTTGAAAGGGCGTACGTTATGTTAAAAAGATTATTTATGCTTGTAACCACGATTATGGCATTTTTAACGATCGCTGGTTGCGGTGGCAATAGTTATCAGGCGAGAGCTGATCGTGCAGCCAAGGGAGAAATTGTTATTTCCATGGGGAAATATATGATTAATGGTGGTTATGACCCTACTAGTGGATGGGGTATGTGGGCTGCGGATCCATTCCACTCTGCGTTATATACAAGAAATGATAAAAAAGAACTGGAAATGGATTTAGCGAAAGATGTAACCATATCTCCAGATGGCTTGCATTATACATTTAAAATTCGTGATGATGTTAAGTTCTCTGATGGTCAACCACTAACAGCTAAAGATATTGTATTTACTTATGAAACAGCACAAAAGGCAGGTGGCTATGTAGATCTTACTTTCATGGAATCAGTCGTGGCAAAAGATGACTATACGGTAGAATTTACATTGAAAAAACCTTGGTCTCCATTTCTTGAAATAACTTCTACATTGGGGATTGTACCAGCCCATGCGTATAATAAAGAAACTTACGGTTCACAACCAATTGGTTCTGGTCCATGGAAAGTAGTGGCATTCCAAAAAGAGCAACAGTTAATTATGGAACCGAATGAATATTATTATGGTGAAAAACCAAAATTAAAAAAAGTGACAGTTTTAAATATTGCTGAAGATGCTGCAGTAGCAGCGGCTAAATCTGGTCAAGTGGATGTTTTATTCTTGAACTCTGACTATGCGAATGCAAAAGTAGATAATATGAAAGTATTTACGATGCAAACTATAGCTTCTTTTACATTGAATCTTCCAACACAACCAGAACGTGAAGAAAATGGTATGAAAGTAGGTAATAATATTACGTCTGATCCAGCCATTCGTAAAGCTTTAAATATTGGTATTAATCGTGCAGAAATTATCAAAAATGCATTGAATGGATTTGGTGAACCAACATACATGTATTCCAAAGAGCTAGCATGGGTTAATCCAGAATTAAATATCACAGATAATCGTGTAGAAGAAGCGAAAAAAATTCTTGAAGATGCTGGATGGAAAGACACAGATGGTGATGGAATTCGTGAAAAAAATGGCGTAAAAGCTGAATTTAAAATTTCCGGTCGTTCCAACGATTTACAACGTTATAATACAGCAGTAGCGCTAGCAGCGGATGCAAAAAAATTGGGCATCAATATGATTGCGGAATCTATGGCATGGTCTGATGCTCGTAAAATTGCTCGTAATGTACCTACAATTTGGAATTCTAGTGACTTTAATCCATTGTCTCTTTACATGTATTTCCATAGTTCCCAAATTGGTAAAAACGTAATTAATAACCCAGCTATGTATAGCAATCCAACAGTAGATGCTCATATTGATGCGGCATTGGCAGCTAACAGCTGGGATGAAGCGATTAAAGAATTTAAGTTGGCTCAATGGGATGGAAAAACAGGTATAAAAGAAGATGTACCATATTTATGGATTGCCAATGTATCCGTTCCATATTTAGTTCGTGATGGTCTAGACCTAGGTAATGTAGGCGTTAATCAACGTGGACAAGGCATGGGTATTATAGCAAATCTTTCTCAATGGCAATGGAAATAGTATAGTAAGGATTACATATGAATCAGCAAATTTGGTCTTTTATTAGACAACAACTTATTCGTGTGGTACTTTTGATATTTGCTGTCAGCGTAGTTAGCTTTTTGCTCTTAGTTATTTCTCCGATTGATCCAATTGATGCGTATTTTTCGGGATTATCTGTGACGGAGGAGCAAAAAGCGGCTATGGCTGCTTTCTGGCAATTTGATAAGCCACCAGTAGAACGATACTGTATTTGGGCAGCAGACTTGTTACAAGGTAATTGGGGAGTTTCCTTCCTTTACAATGAACCTGTTATTAATGTCATTGCTGAGAAGTTCCAAGAAACTCTTTTGTTAATGATGCTTTCATGGGTACTAGCTGGATTGGTAGGGTTTTTCTTTGGTATCGTCAGTGGCGTATACGAGGGAACATGGATTGATAAAATCATCAATGGGTTTTCCTTGTTGTGCGTATCTATACCAACCTTTTGGTTAGGCATTGTGGTGCTATTTATTTTTGCAGTGGAATTACAATGGTTTCCCTTTGCCTTATCCACTCCCATTGGTAAAATCGGGGCAGATGTCACATGGGCAGAGCGATTATACCATGTGGTCTTACCCGCATTAACTTTAGCGGTTACGGGTGTCTCTGCTATCACTCTACATACGAGACAAAAGATGATCGATTGCTTAGGCAGTAATTATATGTTATTTGCAGAAGCTAGAGGGGAAACGCTGTGGCAACGTGTGTTACGACATGGGTTGAGGAATGTGATGATTCCAGCGATTATATTACATTTTGCATCTTTTGCTGAACTATTCGGAGGTGCCATTTTAACAGAAGTCGTATTCTCCTATCCTGGTTTAGGTAGTGCGGTGACATTGGCAGGTTTGCGAGGAGATGTTCCATTATTATTAGGTATTTCATTTTTTAGTGCCATCTTTGTATTTGTTGGCAATTTAATTGCTAATATATTGTATGCAGTGGTGAATCCAGAAATTAGGAAAGGGGGACATGAGATATGAATGACGATGTAATAGAAGTATCGACTGTTCATTCTTGGACAAGACGTAAAAAAATGTTGCTGTTAGCATCTTTTGTATCTGTTGTCCTTGTATTGATTACCATTGCAGGGGCACTTATGCCAGAAGAAAGTTATGCAATCAATTATGGTAATAAATACGCAGAGCCGTCCTTGCAATATATATTTGGTACTGACCATATGGGAAGAGATATGCTATATCGTTGTATCAAAGGTCTATCGATTAGTATTCAAGTAGGATTATTGGCTGCTTTTGTCAGTTCTTGTATAGCATTGGTGCTAGGAACTTTATCTGCTACCTTTGGTGGAAAAGTAGATGCCTTTATCTTGTGGCTTGTTGATTTATGTATGGGGGTTCCGCATATTTTGCTAATCCTCATGATTTCTGTGTCCTTAGGGGGAGGAATGAAAGGTATTGTCATCGGTGTGGTGGCGACACATTGGACTCGCTTAACACGATTGATACGGGCAGAGGTCATGCAACTTCGTAAAGAACCATATGTGTTGGCAGCGCGTAATTATGGTCATTCCTATTTCCGTATTGCCAAAGAGCATTTTGTGCCACATGTTTTACCACAATATATCATTGGTCTTGTGTTATTGTTTCCTCATGCTATCTTGCATGAAGCTGGCATTACCTTTTTAGGCTATGGGTTACCATTAGACTTACCAGCTATTGGTATCATATTGTCTGAATCGATTCGTCATATCTCTTTAGGATTATGGTGGTTGGCCTTTTTCCCTGGCATGACATTAATGGTTGTGGTATTTTTCTTTGATCGATTGGGAGAAGCTTTAAAAGAGTTATTCGACCCTGCACATTCGCAGCGATAGGAGGTTCTCATGAAAGAAGAATTATTGCGGGTAGAGAACCTTGCAGTCACGTTTGAAATGTACCAAGGGAAACTTTCAAAACGCCATGTACAGGGGATTAAGGATATTTCACTGAGTGTCTACACAGGAGAAATATTAGCCGTAGTCGGTGCCAGCGGGTCAGGAAAATCCTTGTTAGCGCACGCTATTATGGGATTATTGCCTTATAACTCTACTGTGGATGGGAAGATTTTCTATAAAGGAGAAGAGTTAACTCCGAAACAACAAGAACTCTATCGTGGTTCAGAGATGGCTCTAGTACCACAGTCGATCACCTATTTGGATCCGACTATGAAAGTGGGAAAACAAGTTGTTGGACTAACAGGGAATATGGCGGAACAAGAAGCCGTATTTGCGAAATTAGCATTGCGTGAAGGTGTGAGTCGTATGTATCCCTTTGAACTATCTGGTGGTATGGCACGGCGCGTGCTAGTATCGACAGCATTGATTAGTCATGCTCAGTTTATTGTAGCGGACGAACCAACTCCTGGTATGGAAATGAAAGATGCTGTGCAAGCCTTACAGATGTTCCGTGATATGGCGAATGAAGGAAAAAGCTGTATGCTCATTACCCATGACTTAGATTTGGCTATTCATGTGGCAGATCGTGTAGCTGTATTTTATGATGGTCGCTTAATTGATGTGACAGAGGCAAGAAACTTTCAAAGTCCAGAGCTGTTAACACATCCGTATACACGTGCTTTATTTAATGCATTGCCACAGAATGAGTTTAGGGACTATTCTAAAGCAGAAGTTGAACAATTTTTGATGACAAAGGAGGGATATGATGTTAGACATTAAAAATCTCACCTTTGGGTATCATGGGGGTGAATTTGTACTGAATGATGTGTCTTTACAAATTGAACAAGGTAAGCGTATTGCATTACTGGGTCCTAGTGGATATGGTAAAAGCACATTAGCTAAAATTTTAGCAGGGTATATGTTGCAAAGAAGTGGCATCGTCACCTTAGATGGGCAAGATATTCGGGAGATACAAGGATACAATCCGATTCAATTGATTTATCAACATCCTGAAAAAGCCTTAAACCCTAGATGGAAACTCAAAAAGAGTTTAGATGAAGCTTGGGATATTCCAGAGTCCTTATTGGATCGTATGGGCATCGAAAGAGAATGGTTGTCTCGTTGGCCTAATGAATTATCTGGTGGTCAATTACAACGGATCTCTATTTTACGTGCTCTTTCACCACAGACGAAAGTATTGATAGCAGACGAGATTACCGCTAGTTTAGATGCGATTACACAAGCGCAATTATGGTCTGTCATTTTAGAAGAAGTAGATAAGCACAATATGACATTGGTGCTGATTACGCATAATCGTCATTTAGCAAACCGAGTTTGTGAAGAATTAGTGGAAATGAATGTAATTAATAACTAACTTTCATGTAAAATATATCCTATAGAAGCGGTTTATCACTGTTTTTATTACGTCACTTGCCGTATAATGTATACGACAAGTGATTTTTTTATTAGAAAGGATTTAGTAATTTCATGATTATTTTATTCGGATTTATTCTATTGTTAGCTTGCTTAATTGTTGGTGTAAGACATGGTGGCTTAGGCTTAGCCGCTGTATCTGGTATCGGTCTTGCTATTTACGTATTTGTAATTGGTCTTGTACCCGGTAAACCGCCAATTGACGTAATGCTAACGATTATGGCAGTTGTAACTTGTTCTGGTTTCTTACAAGCTTCCAAAGGTTTGGATGTCATGCTTGTATACGCAGAAAAATTTCTTCGTAGTAATCCCAAACAAATTACTATTTTAGCGCCGATCACAACATGGTTCTTAACTGTGTTATGCGGAACAGGACACGTAGTGTATACGATGTTCCCAATCATCTATGACATTTCTATCAAAGAGGGGATTCGTCCAGAACGACCAATGGCTGTGGCATCCATAGCTTCTCAAATGGGGATTTGTGCATCTCCAGCATCCGTTGCGGTTGTATCTGTAGTAGCTATGTTAGGGGCAGTCAACTTCCCAGCTAGCGTGGTAACGATTTTATCCATTACAATTCCAGCTACATTTATTGGCGTTATTGTAGCTGGTGTATGGAGTATGCGTCGTGGTAAGGAATTGGCCAATGACCCTGACTTCCAAGCTCGTATTCAAGATCCTGAACAACGTGCCTATATCTATGAAGAGAATAAAGAAGCTAGTGTTGTAAAAGAACTTCCTCGCACAGCATATTGGGCAACCATCATTTTCTTACTAGGTATTTTGGTCATTGCTTTATTCGGTAGTTTCCCTAACCAATTATTGCCATTAGTTCCTAATGCAAAAGGTCTATGGAAACCATTATCCATGACTCCAACAATTCAAATTGCGATGCTTGTGATGGCAGCTTTAATTCTGTTGGTTTGTAAAGTAAAAGTTAGCGATGTAACAAGTGGTTCTGTATTCAAATCTGGTATGATTGCTGTTGTGTCGGTATACGGTGTAGCTTGGATGGCAGAAACCTATTTTGGTGCCTATATTCCACAATTCAAAACAACTCTATCGAGTGTGGTAGTAGAGCATCCATGGACCTATGCACTTGTATTGTTTATCATTTCTAAATTGGTTAACTCTCAAGCAGCAGCACTCGCTATCGTGGTGCCAATGGGTTTAAGTGTAGGCGTAGATCCATTGATTGTGTTATCCTTCATACCTGCATGTTATGCATACTTTGTATTGCCAACGTATCCATCTGACTTAGCATGTATTGGTTTTGACCGTTCTGGTACAACACGAATTGGTAAATTTGTTATTAATCATAGCTTTATTATTCCAGGTATTATCGGAGTATTTACAAGCTGTGTTGTTGGGTATTTTATTGCTCACGCATTATTCTAATATGATGTGATGATATGTATATACTGTCTGTATATACATTCTAGTAGTACAACTATGAGCTTTGAAAGGCAACAGTACAAGGAGAAAGTAGTATGTTAAACAACAAGTTAGGCCTCATGAGTATCATACTCTTAGGGGTGAATGCAATTATTGGTACAGGAATTTTCCTGCTTCCAGGTAAAGCGGCTGCGTTGGTAGGCGTCAACAGTTTATGGGTTATCGTATTCGATGCTCTACTAGTGATGTCCATTGCCTTATGTTTTGCCGAAATGGGCGGTATGTTCAATAAGAACGGCGGTCCATATGTCTATGCAAAGGAAGCATTTGGTAACTTCGTAGGTTTTGAAGTTGGTTTTATGAAATGGGCAATTGCAACAATTGCTTGGTCTGCCATGGCAGTAGGTTTTGCTACTGCTCTTGGTGCGGTATGGGAACCAGCAAGTACAGAAATGGGTAAAAATGTGATTGCCACATTGATTATCGTGGTACTTGGTATCATGAATATCATGGGTGTTAAGATTTCAAAAATTATCAATAATATCGTAACTATAGGTAAATTGTTGCCATTAATTTTCTTCATCCTAGTAGGTATTTTCTATGTGAAAGGTGTTAACTTCCAACCAATGCAATCTGTGCCAGATATGACGCAAGCAAGCTTTGGAGCGGCAGCTTTAATTATTTTCTACGCTTTCACAGGTTTTGAATCTATTGCGGTAGCAGCGGAAGATATGGAAAACCCTGAACGCAATGTGCCAAAAGCAATTATTCTTGTATTAACACTGGTATCTATTGTATATATCTTAATTCAAGCGATTTGTATTGGTATCATGGGTGATTCCCTTGTTACATCTAAAACTCCTGTAGCCGATGCAGCCTTTGTGTTCATGGGACCTTTGGCGAAAGCAATTGTTACAGCAGGTACACTGATTTCTATCGGTGGTATTAACGTAGCATCTTCCTTCTTGGCACCACGTTCTGGGGTAGCTATGGCGGATGATGGACTGATTCCTAAAGTAGTATCCAAACGTAATAAAAAAGATGCTCCTTATGTAGCTATTATTGTCACTGTAGTATTTGCAGTTGTATTATCTTGGACTGGTAGTTTTGAAAAATTAGCAGCTATTTCCGTAGTATCTCGTTTTGCTCAATACTTACCTACATGCTTAGCAGTACTTGTATTCAGAAGCAAACGCCCAGATATGGATAGAACGTTCCGTGTTCCAATGGGACCAGTGATTCCAGTATTAGCTATTGTAGTTAGTGTTTGGTTGATAACACAATCTTCTTTGGAAAAAGTATTCTGGGGACTTGGTGGCTTAGTAGTAGGTGCTGTATTGTACTACATTATGAATCGTAATGGAAAACAAACAGCTTAGTCGCCTAAAATAATAAGTTCATAAGATATTTGTGGGTTCTTATCATTAGAGGATTATAAGTAGGTTATGAATGATTGAGCGGAAAGCTCTACATAACATGTATATATAAAAGTAAGAAACATAGGTAGGCATGTAATATAGTCAGTTTTGATGGATACATAAAGCCTACTTATGTTTCTTTTTTATTTTCTTTTTATATACTGTATGAAATGCTCAATGTAGTGAATCTTTTCTAGAAATACACAAGCAGATGCTAGTTCTGGATTTTAGATAAAATTGTAAAAAGAATAACTTTCATTACTTTTTCATGTATATAGCTCACAAGTATGGTATAATAAGGATACTGTCTAAAGAAAACTATCCAGTGCAATACAGATTGGAGTGAGATATTTGCGTAAGTTATTTGCCCTATTGGGTATGTTAGTATTGGTGTTACCAGTTCTGTTTGGTGTCACGAAGGCTGCGAATGTGACAGATCTTCATTGGGTGACAAGAAATGATGCACCAATTCCTTTTGTGAGAATGGTCTTTAGTTTATCAAGTCCTGTTCATGCTACGGCTTCTATTAGTGCTAGTGGTACATCGACTACATTAGTGCTAAAAAATGCTACTCTAGCAGGAGCACCTACATCAATTATGATGGATGATGGTATTGCTAAAAGTGCTACACTTTCACAACAAGGACAAGATACGCTAGTAAAAATTGAAACACCAAAAGCTATTGATGTAGAAGATTTAAAAGTATTTACATTAAAAAAAGACACTGTAAATAATAAGCCATACCGTATGGTGGTGGATATTCAGAAAAAAGGGGTGGCTCCACGAGAAAACTACTATGGGAAAAAGCCTGTAGTGGAGGCTAAATCTGCTGTAGCTGCTAAACCAGTGGTAGCTACTACATCTGCAGAGGTAAAACCTGTTGTACCTAAGGAAATACCAAAACCAGTGGCTAAGGTGGAGAAACCTAAGGTAAACTCACCGGCAAAAACAGAATCCAAGGAAGGACCTAAAAAACCAATTGTCTTACCAACAATCCCAGAAAAACCAGTGCCACAATCAGTAAGTTATCGCACATCTGGTGGCATCAAGGGTAAGATTATTGTGTTGGACCCTGGACATGGTGGTAGTGATCCAGGTGCTATTGGACCAACCGGATTACAAGAGAAGCAAGTGACCTTGCCTATATCAGAATATTTAAAATCTATACTGGAAGCGAAAGGTGCTAAAGTTATCTTGACTCGTACTACAGATGTAGATGTGTATGGTCCACATGCGAGTGGTGTTGATGAATTACAAGCTCGTGTGAATGTGGCAAATGCTAATCAAGCTGATGCATTTATCAGTATTCATATTAATTCTTTTTCCAATCCTAATGTAGGTGGGATTGCTACCTACTATTTTGACGGATCTGAGCAGTCGAAAAAACTAGCTTCTTCCGTACAAGGTCAGATTGCTGATCATAGTGGATTTAATGGTGATCGTGGTATTCAACCAGGAAATCTGTATGTATTACGACATTCCTTTATGCCATCTATATTGGTAGAGTTAGGATTTATTTCAAATCCTAAGGAGGAAGGTCATTTAAAAGAATCATCTACACGACAACAATTTGCTAATGAATTAGCAAAAGGGTTGGAAATCTATTTTGGAGGTTAATTCATGAAACAATCATTACGCTATGGCTTAGTGGCTATGATGAGCGTTTGTGTCATTGCTTTGGCGGGGTGTAATTCTCAAGATTTGAAACTAGATCTAGGAAAACAAACAACCGTTCAATCGACTACATCAGAAGATAAAAAAGCGATGGATAAGATGACAAAAATTGTGGTCTATGTACCGCGACAAGATGGGAAAGGCGTAATGCCACAACCGCTTACGATTGATAAAGAGCGTAAAACGGTAAAAGATGCCATAAATTTGATGATTGAGCAAGATGGTCGTGCAGAATATCCAGTCTTTGCAAAAGGCACAAAAGTAGTCGAAACATCAAAACATGATGATACTGTGACCGTGGTTTTGAATGATGACTTTTTACAGGATGCTACAGGTTTAACAGCCACACTTCGCATTGCATCTATCGTCAATACAGCAGTGGAATTTGATGGTGTACATAAGGTGTATGTAAAGGTAAAAGGAGTGACCTTGCCGACTTATGGTAATATTGATTTAACGCGTCCATTGAAACAAATGAAAGATAAAATCGTAAAAGATTAAGTACTATGTTAGGGGACTCTTCATAAAGAGTCTCCAACATTTTTATACCTTAAATTCATGGTAATTTAGTATGAAAAAAGATCTACAAACATATTGTAAAAAGGGAGGATTTGATGATACAAAATTTATTAGAAGAGTTAGGTAAGAACTGGCCATTTTATATGCATTTATTGCTAGAGCATATAGGAATTACTTTTACAGCAGTCATCATTGCCACGATTTTGGGTTTGGCTATAGGAGTGTTCATCACACGGAAGCAAAAATTGGCTAATTCTGTTATATCTGTAGTGAATATTGCTTACACCATACCCTCAATTGCTTTGTTGGGCTTTTTGATTTCTTTTACTGGTGTGGGAAATACGACGGCTATTATTGCTCTTACCATCTATGCGTTGTTACCTATCGTGCGTAGTACCTATGTAGGGATTACCACTATTGATCCAAAGATTATTGAGGCTAGCCGTGCTATGGGTAGTACAGATAGGCAAATTTTATGGAAAATACAGTTACCGCTAGCATTTCCTGTTATCTTCGGAGCTATTATGAATATGGTGACCATGACCATCGCCTTAGCAGGGATTGCTTCCTTTGTAGGGGCAGGGGGTCTAGGAGTTGCTATTTACCGTGGTATAACTACTAACAATGAAATATTGATTTGGATTGGCGGTATTTTAATTGCTCTCTTAGCTTTGGTCATAGACGGCATACTAGGCTTCATTGGTAAACTAGTAGAACAGCACAAAATGCATACGGTAGTGAATAAAAAAATAGGCTATGCATTGGGAGCTATCTTAGTGATTATTTTTGGTGTCCTGGGAATGCAACAGTATAGTAAAAACGATACCATTCACATTGCATCAAAACCTGTATCGGAAGGATACATTTTGGCGGAAATCGTGGGTACTCTCATTGAGGCAGATACTGACTTGAAGGTTAAGTACACCCATGGTGTAGGTGGCGGCACATCTAATATTCATCCTGGCATGGTGCGAGGCGATTTTGATATGTATCCGGAGTATACAGGGACATCTTGGCAAATCGTGTTGAAACATAAGGAAGACTACAAGAATGACAAGTTTCCTATGTTGAGTGTAGAGTACAAGGACAAGTATCATTTTTTGTGGAAGGGCATGTTTGGTTTTAACGATACCTATAGTATTGGCATTCGAGCAGATCTAGCGAAGGAATATGGTATTAAAACGTTTACTGATTTGGCGAAGTATGCAGGACAGCTAACATTTGGTGCAGAATATGATTTTTTTGAACGTGAAGATGGTTATAAAGCGTTAGCTAAAGCCTATAACTATCACTTCAAAAAAGAAGTAGATATGGACAATGGATTAAAATATCAAGCCTTGTTTGATAAGAAAATTGATGCGATGACTGTGTTTACTACAGATGGTCAACTGTCTGATCCACGGGTTGTAGTATTAGAGGACGATCGAAACTTTTACCCAAGCTATATGGCGGGCATGGTTGTTCGTGAGGAAACGTTACAAAAACATCCTGAGCTAGAAAAGGTATTACATCGTTTGGACGGTATCTTAGATGAAAGTACTATGGCACAGCTGAATAAAAGGGTAGAAATTGATAAGGAAGATCCGAAACAAGTGGCAAAGGAATTTTTGCAATCTAAAGGATTGGTGGTGAATTAGATGAATCAGATTATAGAATATAAAGATATTGGAAAATCCTATCAAGGCAAATGGGTGGTGAGAGATTGCAATCTAACAATCAATGAAGGTGACTTTCTTTGTATTGTAGGCACATCTGGGTCAGGGAAAACGACACTCTTAAAAATGATTAATGGATTGATAGTACCCGACGAAGGAGATATTACTATTTTTGGAACTCGTGTTATCGATCAGGATATTATTTCTTTGCGGAGAAAGATTGGCTATGCTATTCAAGGGGATGGACTGTTCCCCCATATGACAGTAGCAGAGAATATTGGGTATGTGCCTAGACTAGAGGGTGCACCGAAAGAAGAGGTAGATGCTATTGTAGAACGCATGCTTTCATTAGTGGGCTTACCACTAGATAGTAAGGAAAAGTATCCTAAGGAATTATCTGGAGGTCAACAACAACGGGTTGGCATCGCCAGAGCCTATGCGAACTCGCCGAAGATATTGCTCATGGATGAACCATTTGGAGCAGTGGACTCTATTACAAGGTATCAACTACAAGAAGACTTGAAACATATTCATAAGCAAACGGACTGTACTATTGTGTTTATCACCCATGACATGCACGAAGCTTTCAAGCTAGGCACACATATCCTTGTCATGCACGAAGGTAAGATACAACAATATGGAACAACGGAGGAAGTAAAGAATCATCCGAGTAATGACTATGTGAAACAGCTAGTGGAGATGACGCGGTAGGGATATACAAATCTACGGAAACATAGTAAAAGGGAATCCTTATAGGGGTTCCTTTTATTTTTATTATCCTTTGGTCCCTAGTATGGTACAATAAGAACAACGTGTATAGAAAAGTGATATACAGATCTTATAGTTCAATTGCAATAGTATATCGTTATTATCCGTAACGGCATAGATACGTTAGTTTGTTATTACACAATGAAACGAGGTGGTACCATGCATAAGGATCCTTTTGAGGAATATATCCGTCAAGGTGAAGCTAGTCAATATGAAAAAGCTCAAGCCTGGAAGACAGCTATTGGTTTACAAGCTGTCGATGGGTTGACGCCGTCTGCCTATTTAGTAGACTTAGCAAAGAAGAATATTGAAGGGCAGATGTCCCTACAGGTTCTTCATACATTGTTGGAAAATTATTATGAATCCTATCCGAATCAAGAAGATAGAACAGCAGAAGCGGATATAGTATCACTTCGTATGTCGGAGTTGCTCTTAGAGAAAGCTTTCAGTTTTACGCCGAATGAGTACCTATCGATTCATAGACAATTGTTTACAGATATCTATGCTCATGCGGGCAGTATACGAGATTACAATATCACAAAAAAGGAATGGATTCTCGATGGTGATACGGTGACCTATGGTAGCGTGTCTGAACTAGGGGCAACCTTACGCTATGACATAGAGCAAGAAAAAAATTTTTCCTATGCCAATTTGGATATGTCAGAGACGATTCGTCATTTGGCTACTTTTGTTGCCAGATTGTGGCAGATTCATGTATTTGGTGAAGGAAATACGAGAACGACCGCTGTATTTTTTATTAAATATCTCCGCACCCTAGGCTTTACAGTGACGAATGATATGTTCGCTGACCATGCGTGGTACTTTAGAAATTCCTTAGTACGAGCCAATTATCAAAATTTGAAACTAGGAGTGTATAGAACAACGGAATATTTAGAACATTTCTTGCAGAATTTGTTGTTAGACGAAAGTCATTTGTTATCGAATCGTTGTATGCATATTTATAGTACTAACGGGAACATACAGGAAGAAAGCATACAATATAATGACGATGGTTATACTATAAAAATGGACACTATATCAGAGGATGCTATAGTAGGTTATGATACTACTTCGGGTAATAGAACTTCTTTAGGAAATGAAACTGTAAAGGAAATGCGCTGTCATATGGAAAATAGTACTACTGTACCTGAGGGTAGGGTATCGTCGCTTGACGAATTTGCTCTCATCGACAAATTAACCCAACACAGTATCTATAATCCTACATACGTAAAGGTCGGTGTTGGTGATGACTGCGCTGTCTATG
This sequence comes from Veillonella sp. CNR 79/14, assembly GCF_003992185.1. NCBI lineage: Bacteria > Bacillati > Bacillota > Negativicutes > Veillonellales > Veillonellaceae > Veillonella > Veillonella sp. CNR 79/14. The sequence continues at coordinate 13,860 of NZ_RQVH01000011.1, forward strand.
ATACGCCTTGCGATGTGGATCAACTGGTCAGCACGGACATGATGGTAGAAGGCATCCACTTTAGTGAAAGTACCACCGCCCCTTTTGATGTAGGGTATCGATTGGGGGCAGCAAACATTAGCGACATAGCAGCGATGGGTGGTACCCCACGGCATATGGTGGTGTCTATTGCAGTGCCTAAGGGGCGACATACGTCCTATGTAGAAGAAGTGTATCAAGGTTTGCATGACATATGTGCGGAGTATAGAGTCAATATCATCGGTGGAGACACAGTATCAACGGAAGGACCTTTTGTGATTTCTGCCACAGTGTTTGGAGATGTTCCAACAAATCGATCTGTCCTTCGCAGTGGTGCTCAAGATGGTGATGCAGTGTTCATCACGAATTGTCTAGGTTTATCTTATGTGGGTCTCCACAGTTTGTTAGAGGGCAGCGAGGACTATCCGGTGAGTAGGTCTGTCCATCAACGGCCCATTCCTCATATAGAATGTGGTATAATAGCAAGAGACTTAGGTGCCACGTCTATGAACGACATCAGCGACGGCTTGTCCAGCGAGCTCAACGAGATTGCCAAAGCATCGCAGGTGATTATTTATATTGATGAAAGTGCGTTGCCAATCCATCCAGAGGTGCAGGCCTATTGTGAAAGTCATCATATGAGCCTGTACTTTCCGATGTGGACAGGGGGCGAAGATTTTCAGCTAGTGGGAACCATACCAGCTGAGAAAGCAGATAGCTTACCTAAGGAGACTTTCACTATTATTGGACATGTTAAAACAGGCAATGCACAGGTATTAGTAGACCGTGATGGACAATGGATGAGAGTGGAACCTAAAGGATATAATCATTTGGATAAAGGAATACTATGAATACCATACAATATACAACACACTCCGTAGAGGAAACGTTGGCTCTAGGTTATAGGCTAGGGAATTTTATGAAAGACTATGAAAGTCCTATATGTATTGCCCTGGATGGCACGCTAGGAGCAGGGAAAACGCATTTTTCCCAAGGGATTGCAAAGGGCTTTGGAGTTACAGAAGAAGTGACAAGTCCTACATTCGCCTTGATGAACACCTATGAAGTAGATGGTTCTAACTTATACCATTTCGATTTGTATCGAATGGACTTGGTAGAAGAACTGGAAACCATCGGATTTTACGAATATACAGAGGAAACGAAGTCCGTTGTGGAATGGGCTAGTAAGTTTGTCGATGAATTACCAGATACGACAGTGTGGATTGAGATTTCTGTCGGTAATGATGGATCTCGTCAGTTTACAGTTCGTACGGACTTACTTTCAGCGGAAACATTACAATGCATAGGAGAGAACCTATGATTTTAGGAATTGAAACGAGTAGCGCCGTTGCTAGCGTAGCGGTAGGAAATGACAAAGAAATACGAAGCGAACTCATTGTACAGGCAGGGCTTACTCATTCTGAGCAATTGGTGCCACATATTGAAACGGTGCTGACAACGGGGAAAGTAAAGAAATCTGACATTACCGGCATTGCCGTAACCATTGGGCCTGGTTCCTTTACAGGCTTGCGCATTGGCTTAGGCACGGCAAAGGCTTTGGCTTATGCTTGGAATGTACCCGTAGTAGGCGTGCTCACCACCGATGTGTTAGCCCAAAGTTTTATGTATTCTAACTATCGGGTATGCACTGTCATTGATGCACAAAAGAAACAGGTCTATGGCCGTCAGTATGAGTGGAATGGCGCGGATATGATTGCTTTAGATACAATAGAAGTACATCAAGTAACTGAATTGCTAGAGAAATTAGTACAACTATCTGGAGATACTCCAGTGGTCATCGTAGGGGATGGTCTGAAGCGATTGGAAAAAGAATATGCTCTAGGTGTAGAAGAAGGCCGTATTGACCCTATTAGACTTGTTATCGGTCATGAATCGAAACAACGCCCACGGGCATCTCATGTCATTCAAGTGGCATTACCACAATTCGTGAGTGGTACGATTCCTGATGCGCAGTCCATTGAGCCATTCTATATTCGTAAATCGGAAGCGGAAGTGGTGTGGGATGAGAAAAATAAAGACATCTTAGCTACTGGTAACTATGTGGAACCTACGGTAGTAGTCCGTGAAGCAGCAGGTGAACGATAATGGTCACATTACGAGAAGCCTTACGAAGTGATATTGAAGGTATCTACCAAATAGAGAGGGCCTGTTTTTCAACACCTTGGTCAAAGGAAGCTCTATTAGATGATTTAGAAGTAGAAGATAAGCTATACCTTGTGGCAGAAGCAGAAGATGGCAAGATTATTGGTTATGCAGGATCTTGGTTAGTTTTGGATGAAGGGCAGATTACGAATATTGCCATACATCCTGAACATCGTCGTGCAGGTTATGGATCTAAAATGACTCGTAAGTTAACGCAAATGCTCCGTAAACAAGGAATGAAGCATATTTTTTTAGAAGTGCGTGTCTCCAATATTGCAGCTCAAGCCATGTATCGTAGACTTGGCTTTACAGCGGTAGGAGTACGCAAACAATTTTATTCAGATCCAGTAGAAGATGGGCTGATTATGAGGAAAGAAATGGAGGAACTGGCATGAGTATCTACACACTAGCTATTGAAACTAGTTGTGATGAAACATCGGCAGCAGTGTTGCAAAATGGCAGAACGGTCGTTTCTAATGTAATTTCCAGTCAAGTACCCATACATAGAAAGTTTGGTGGTGTTGTTCCGGAAGTGGCGTCTCGACATCATATAGAACAGATTATGCCAGTTATTGACCAAGCTTTGGTAGATGCGAATATGACATTAGATGATATGGATCATATCGGTGTCACTTATGGGCCTGGTTTAGTAGGAGCTTTGTTGGTAGGGGTGTCAGCGGCGAAGGCTCTGTCCTTTGCAAAAGATATTCCTTTGATAGGCGTTCATCATATGGAAGGTCACATCTTTGCAAATTTCTTGTTACACCCTGATTTAGAACCGCCTTTCTTGTGCTTAGTGGTATCTGGTGGGCACACCATGATTGTTCATGTGACAGATTATGAAAGCTTTCAGGTATTAGGACAAACACGTGATGATGCGGCAGGTGAAGCCTTCGATAAAATCGCTCGCGTATTAGGCTATCCTTACCCAGGAGGGCCACATATTGATGCGTTGGCGAAAGTGGGAAATCCGGATGCCATAGAGTTTCCAAGACCCTTATTAGAAAAAGGAAATTTCGATTTTAGTTTCAGTGGCTTGAAGTCGGCTGTTCTTAATTATATCAATGGAAAACAACAAAAAGGTGAATCCATCTGTCATGAAGATGTAGCAGCCTCCTTTCAAAAGGCCATTACGGACGTATTGGTAGAAAAAATGAAAGAAGCGGCTCATACATTAGGAGAAACGAAAATCGCTCTAGCTGGTGGCGTGTCGGCTAACAGTGGATTGCAACGAGATTTACAAGCCATGTGTGAAGCAGAAGATTTGACTTACCTCACAGCGGGATCTATGTTGGCTACAGATAATGCAGCTATGATTGGTTGCCGAGCCTATTATATGGCACAAGCTGGTAAATTCAGTAACTACACTTTGAATGCAAAGCCGTCCATTCCCTTGGGCAGTGATTTGTGGAAAGGAAACCAACATGATTAGTTGGAAAGACAGCCTAGACAAAGAAACAGATTTATATCCTACACAACAGGCTTTACTATTGCAGTTCTCTGAACGATTAAGCTTTGGTAAAGCTATCAGTGAGCAAGGGGTGTCCCTCTTAGTGCAAGCTAAGGACGGACACCTTTTACTTAGTGGAGCGTTGGATAGTCGTCATACGGGGACAGTACAGAAATTAGACATACCCCTAGAGCATCCGATTCAACAGATATTAGATACAGGAAAACCTTTTGCAGGCCTATTGGAGTGGGAAGAAGAAACAGATAGTGGGGTTACAGTAGAAACCTATCACGCTTATATCTATCCTATTGTAGATAATGGAGGCAAATGTATTGGTGCTTGTGCCTTTACTAATCCTGTGTCTGAAGTGTATTCTAATCGTTATGATGAATTTATGTCCATGGTATCACAGACTACGTTTCAAGGAATGTTAGTACCACAATTACAACAACCTGAGTTATATGATGGGATTTCCGTATTAGATGGAATTATTTTCTTTGAACAGGATGGAACTATTTTATATGCGAACCGTGCTGCGAAAAAATTAGGGGATATATTTGGTATCGACAGACGCATACAGGGTACATCAATCTATAGCAGCACATTGAAAGTAGGTCGTATTAAAAAGGCTTTAGAAGATAGACTAGGTACGATTGACGAAGAATTATATGGTGATATTGCCTTGCGACAAGTGATGATTCCCGTTGTTCTTGGAGTTAGATGGAAACGTGGTATTTTGGTGTTACAAGATAAGACGGAGCTTCGAAAACGGGATCAACAGTTACTAGTAAAAAATTCTGTCATTAAAGAAGTCCATCATCGAGTGAAAAATAATTTGCAATCTGTAGCGGGTTTATTGCGCATGCAAAGTAGAAGAAGTACTTCCGAAGATGTAAAACAAGCCTTACAAAACAGTATTCATCGGATTGAAAGTATGGCTCTTGTCCATGAAATCGTGTCTAATTTTGATGAAGACTATGTGGCGTTGCGCAGTATTATAGAAGAACTGTGGCGCTTGTTGCGACAAGGGTTAGGGTCTTCTGAGCAACGCATAGACATGGAATATATTGGAGAAGACATTATTATGTCATCTCACAAAGCCAGCTATGTGTCCTTGGTAATGAATGAACTCTTTTCCAATCTTTTTAAACATGCTTTCAAAGATAGAATAGAAGGTCAAGTACAGGTAGAGGTACGAGACGTAAGGGACGTTGGACATCATGACATGCTACACATTAGTATCCGTGACTCAGGCTGTGGTTTGCCAGACGATTTTGAAAGTACTAGAAAGAGCCATTTAGGATTACAGATTATAGAGAATTTAGTGCGGAATGAATTGGATGGAAAAATTTCTTGGACATCCCAAGGGACAGGGACTATGGTAGATATTTGGATTTATAAAGGAGAAGAGTATGCGCGTCTTAGTAGTAGACGATGAGTCGCTCATTCGAATGGACTTGCGAGATATATTAGAAAGCCAAGGTCATACCGTTGTAGGGGAAGGTTGTAATGGTGTAGAGGCTATTCAACTATGTCAAGCAGTACAACCAGATATAGTATTGATGGATGTGAAGATGCCTGAATTAGATGGCATAGAAGCGGCTCGACAAATTCGCCATCAACGATTGGCTCCGGTGGTACTATTAACAGCGTACAGCCAAGATGATTTAATCCAAAAGGCATCTCAATCTGGAGTGTATGGTTATTTAATAAAACCTCTACGAGAATCGGACTTAGGTCCAGCTCTGCAGATGGCTATGGGTCGTTTTCAAGAAGAAGAAAACTTGCTAGAACAGGTCAAAGGATTGGAAAGTTCCCTAGAAGAACGAAAATATGTGGCGAAAGCGACGGGCATATTGATGGAACTACACGGATTCTCTGAGGAAAAAGCCTATGAAAAAATACGTGCTTTCAGTATGGATAAACGGATTAGTGTCGTAGATACTTGTAAGAAAATTATTGCAGCCCATGAGGCTAAATCATAAAAAAATTATGGCTGCTATGAAGCAAAGTTTTAACTATGAAAAAGTATTTAGTCAAAAAGTCAAAAAAGACTTGCAAAAATTTAAAAATGATTTATAATAATACTTGTGATTAGCACTCACCACTCTTGAGTGCTAACATCGATATTATAGTGTATAAGAGAAGAGGTATAACAATGAAACCATTAGGCGATCGTGTCATTATTCGTGTATTAGAAGTAGAAACAAAAACGGAAAGTGGTATCTTTTTAGCATCTTCCACAAAAGAACGTCCATCTGAAGGTACGGTTATTGCTGTGGGTCCTGGTAAATTATGTGACAATGGCGAACGTGTAGCACCAGAAGTTAAAGTGGGCGATACAGTTATGTTCTCCAAATATGCTGGTACTGAGTTCAAAATTGATGGCATTGACCATTTAATCATCAGCGAAAAAGATATTTTAGCAGTATTATAATCTGACCAAAGAAGGGGACAACCCCATATAGGAGGCTATACAATGGCAAAAGAAATTTTATTTAACGAAGAAGCACGCCGTGCATTAGGCCGTGGCGTTGACCAATTAGCAAATGCAGTAAAAGTAACATTAGGACCTAAAGGTCGCAATGTAGTATTAGAGAAAAAATTTGGTGCCCCAACAATTACTAACGATGGTGTTACCATCGCTCGCGATATTGAACTTCCAGATCCATTTGAAAACATGGGTGCTCAATTAGTGAAAGAAGTTGCTACTAAAACTAACGATGTAGCTGGTGATGGTACAACTACTGCTACAGTCTTGGCGCAAGCTATGATTCAAGAAGGTATGCGCAATGTAGCAGCTGGTGCTAACCCAATGATCCTTAAAAAAGGCATCGAATTAGCCGTTAAAAAATTAGTGGCTGAAATTCAATCCAAAGCGATTGATGTAAATGGTAAACAAGACATTGCTCAAGTAGCTTCAGTGTCCGCAGCTGATGAAGAAATCGGCGCATTGATTGCAGAAGCAATGGACCGTGTAGGTAATGACGGTGTTATCACTGTAGAAGAATCTAAAACATTACAAACTGAATTGAACGTAGTAGAAGGCATGCAATTCGACCGCGGTTACCTATCTCCTTACATGGTAACTGACCCAGATAAAATGGAAGCAGTTGTGAACGAACCATTGATCTTGATCACTGACCGCAAAATCTCCGTTATCGCTGATTTATTACCAGCTCTTGAAAAAGTTGTAAAACTTGGTAAAGAACTTGTGATCATTGCTGAAGACGTAGACGGCGAAGCATTGGCTACATTAGTAGTGAACCGCCTTCGTGGTACATTAAAAGCAGTAGCTGTGAAAGCTCCTGGATTCGGCGATCGTCGTAAAGCTATGTTAGAAGATATTGCTATCTTAACTGGTGGTATCGTCATCAGCGAAGAAGTGGGCTTGAAACTAGAGAATGTAGATTTAGAACACTTGGGTACAGCTCGTCAAGTTCGCATCACAAAAGACGAAACTATCATCGTTGATGGTAATGGTAATAAAGACGTGATTGCTCGTCGTGTAGCACAAGTTCGCGCACAAGCAGAAGAAGCTACTTCTGAATTCGATAAAGAAAAATTACAAGAGCGTTTGGCTAAATTGTCTGGTGGTGTCGCTGTGATCGAAGTAGGTGCAGCAACAGAAGTGGAATTAAAAGATAAAAAACTTCGCATCGAAGACGCATTGAACGCTACTCGTGCAGCTGTAGAAGAAGGTATCGTTGCAGGTGGTGGTACTACATTAATCGACATCATCCCAGCATTAGACGGTATAGAAGCAACTGGCGATGTATTGACAGGTGTAAATCTTGTTCGCCGTGCTGTGGAAGAACCACTACGCCAAATCGCTTACAATGCAGGTTTAGAAGGTTCCGTTGTAGTAGAACGCGTAAAATCTACTGAAAGCGGCATCGGTTTCAATGCATTAACAGAAGAATATGTAGACATGGTAAAAGCTGGTATCGTGGACCCTGCTAAAGTAACACGCTCTGCTTTACAAAATGCAGCATCCATCGCAGCATTAGTATTAACTACTGAATCCATTGTAGCTGACAAAGTAGATGAAAATGCTCCAATGATGCCTCCAATGCCTCCAATGGGTGGTATGGGCGGTATGATGTAATTTCAGATTGCATCCGTGGATCGCAGTATTGACTAAGTAAATACTATGGGGACTGTGAAAGAATAGAGGACTATTCTTTCATAGTCCCTTTTTGTTATATGGGATATATAGAAATGCCCTTGAATGCCTTGGGTATCCTTCTGGGGTATAGTTTCATATATATATGGATGATATATAATTAATAACTTGATAATGTTATAGTTAATAACATGAAGAATAATAAAAATTAATGGAAAATCATTATTGACAATACATAGAAAAAGTTTTATAATTACATCATAAAGTAACGGATAATTATTATCCGTTGTAAAAGATATAGGTTTTAATTTTATTATAATATGTATAAGTTTACAAAGGAGAAAGTTATGAAAGAAGAAAAATTGACAACAGCCTTTGGTGCTCCAGTGCCGGATAATAACAACAGTGCTACAGCTGGAAAACGTGGTCCTGTATTGATGCAAGATGTGTGGTTGATGGAAAAATTAGGCCACTTTGCTCGTGAAGTGATTCCCGAACGCCGTATGCATGCGAAAGGATCCGGTGCATTCGGTACTTTCACAGTGACAAACGACATCACTAAATATACAAAAGCAAAAGTATTCTCTGAAGTAGGTAAACAAACTGATTTGTTTGTACGTTTCTCCACAGTAGCTGGTGAACGTGGTGCCGCTGATGCGGAACGTGATATCCGTGGTTTCGCTGTGAAAATGTACACAGAAGAAGGTAACTGGGATTTAGTAGGTAACAACACACCAGTATTCTTCATCCGCGATCCATTGCAATTCCCAGACTTAAACCGTGCGGTAAAACGTAATCCTGAAACTAACTTGCGTGATGCTACTGCAAACTGGGACTTCTGGACTAGCTTGCCAGAAGCAATGCACCAAATCACAATCGTAATGAGTGATCGTGGTATTCCTGATGGCTACCGTCATATGCATGGTTTCGGTTCTCATACATATAGCTTAATCAATGAGAACGACGAACGTGTATGGGTGAAATTCCACTGGGTATGCCAACAACCAATTAAAAACTTAACAGAAGATGAAGCAGCTGCTATCATTGCGAATGATCGTGAAAGTGCACAACGTGACTTATTTGATGCGATCGCTAAAGGTGATTTCCCTCGTTGGAAATTATACATTCAAGTGATGACAGAAGAACAAGCAGAAGCTCTTCCATACAATCCATTTGACCTTACAAAAGTATGGTATAAAAAAGACTTCCCATTAATCGAAGTAGGGGTGATGGAATTGAACCGTAACCCAGAAAACTACTTCCAAGATGTAGAACAAGCAGCATTTGCTCCATCCACAATTATCCCTGGTATTGGATTCAGCCCTGACCGTATGTTACAAGGTCGTTTGTTCTCCTATGCAGATGCGCAACGCTACCGCTTAGGCACAAACTATCCATCCATTCCTGTGAATGCGCCTAAATGCCCATTCAATTCTTACCATCGTGATGGACAAGGCCGTGTAGATGGCAACCATGGCGCTACTATTGGATATGCTCCAAATAGCTTTGGCCAATGGGCTAACCAACCACAATACAAAGATCCAGGATATGATGTATCTGGTAAAGCATACCAATACGACTTCCGTGAAGATGATTCCGATTACTATACACAACCTGGTAAATTGTTCCGTCTCATGACTCCAGAACAACAACAAGTATTGTTTAGTAATACAGCTCGCAATATGGCAGGAGTTCCATTGTTCATCCAAGAACGTCATGCTAAACATTGCTATGCATGTGACCCTGCATATGGTGAAGGCGTAGCGAAAGCATTGGGTATTACAGTAGATTTCTCTACACCTGCTGACATCGGGTAACACTTGCAGCGCTATTCAGTCTATGGCGTTCCTTTGAAAATAGCATAATAGTAGGAGTGCGACACATTCCCTCACAAACGGTATTTCATAATGTTTGTTCGGGAACATGTCGCACTCCTTTTGTGTTGTCATTATTTTGGCAAAGGAAACGCCATAGACTTCTACGCACAACTGCGTTCAAGGTGGTAGGGGAACATGGGGTAATCGTATTAAGTAATTCTTGTTAGGATATAAGGCATAGGGGTATGTATAGAATTGTATTTAGGAGAGTGGTAAGGTGTTATGGTATACTTATGTATATTAGTTAATTAATTGTAAGAAAATTTGTTGAGGGAAGGATACACATATGGTTCATTTTTTATTGCGTGGTAAACCTACGTATGTTAACTTTGGAATATTGGTGTTGCGATTAGCTCTTGGTATCTCTATGGTCTATCATGGATATGTGAAGTTCTTAAGTGGCGCAGCAGGTTTATATAAAGTAGGTGCTATGTTAGGATCATTAGGATTGCCGGGGTACTTTGAAGTGTTTGGAGCTTTTGCAGCAATTTGTGAATTTATTGGTGGTATGTTGGTTGTTTTTGGATTATTTACACGCTTTGGAGCGTTGTTATTAGCTGGAGTTTTGTTTACAGCTACCATTCTTCATATAGATGCAGGTTTCTTTGCATGGGATTATCCATCACAAATGGGATTTGCTGCATTGGCTATATTCTTTATGGGTGGTGGACGATATAGTGTAGATGCGTCTTTATTTGGGAAGTAACTTGTTGTGCTATGTAGTCTGTGGCATTCTAAACTGAATAGAAGTAAAGGGAAGAGCACGGTATACTCCTCACAAACGGCACTACGTAATGTTTGTTCGGAGCACACCGTGCTCTTCTTGAGGCTATCTAATGTATGCAGTAAGGAACGCCACAAGTCTACTACGCTCAATTGCGTTTCTTAAGGAGGAGCACGCCATCGGCTTTTGTGCTTGTGTAAACTAAGTAGTAAGAAACGTTACAAGGCTACTATTTGCAACGGCATTCCATAGGTGAGATTATGTTTTTATAAGTCATATATATCATTTAATATATACATTCTATAGAATCTTTACAATTCTATAGAATGTATGTTACAATACGTTACGGTATTCATGGATTACCTTTGGATTGATGGCATAGTATTATGTATTTCTTTCTCACAGGTAATGGTATAACTCTTAAGGTCTAGGCGGAAATGTGTCGCTCCTTATTGAGATAATACATGAAGAGTGCCTATTGTTTAATATATTGCTATGTTACAGAAAGAGGCTGTCACATAGTACATTACAAATAGATTGAGGAGTTAAGATGAACGCAAAGACAACACCATTTACAAAGGAACAATTAGAAACGATTATCGCGCAATATCCAACGCCGTTCCATATTTATGATGCGAAAGGTATTATGGATAATATGCGCGCATTTTTAGATGCTTTCAGTTGGGCACCAGGGTTCAAACAATATTTTGCTGTGAAAGCAACGCCCAATCCATATATTATGAAAATGATGAAAGAAATAGGTATTGGTGCAGACTGTTCCTCTATGGCAGAACTAATTTTGAGCGAAAAGGTGGGGATCACAGGAGATGACATCATGTTCTCCTCCAATGATACGCCGTACGAAGAATACAAAAAAGCGATGGATTTAGGTGCGATTATTAACCTAGATGATATTACGCACATTGCCTATTTGGAACAACATGGTGAGTTACCAGATCGTTTTTGTTTCCGTTACAATCCAGGTTCTTTAAAAGAAGGCGGTAACACAATTATCGGCCTTCCGGAAGAAGCGAAATATGGCATGACGGAAGCACAAATCATGGAAGCTATCAACTACTTAAAAGGAAAAGGTATTACTAACTTCGGTTTACATACGATGGTGGTATCCAATGAACTAGATGTTGATGGCTTAGTAGGCACGGCTGAATTGATGTTTAACCTAGCATTGCGTGTGAAAGAACAAACTGGTGTGGAAGTATCTTTTATTGACCTTGGTGGTGGTATTGGTGTTGCTTATAAACCAGAGCAGACTCCGGTAGATTATAAGGTGTTAAGTGCAGGTGTGAAAGCAGCCTATGACCGTTTGATTACAGGAACTGGTCATAGCCCGATTCAATTGGCATACGAGTGTGGTCGTATGGTGACAGGTCCTTATGGGTATTTGGTGGCTACAGCGATCCACAAAAAAGATATTTATAAACATTACATTGGCTTAGATGCATGTATGTCTAACTTGATGCGTCCAGCTTTATATGGCTCGTATCATCATATTACTGTGATGGGAAAAGAAAATGAGCCAGCTAACATGACCTATGATGTGACTGGATCTTTATGTGAAAATAATGATAAATTTGCCATCGATCGTCAATTACCAAAAATTGACATGGGCGACCGCATTGTGATTCATGATGCTGGTGCTCATGGTCATGCTATGGGCTTCAATTACAATGGTAAATTGCGCTCCGCAGAGCTATTACTACATGAAGATGGCAGTGTCACACAAATTCGTCGAGCAGAAACACTAGATGATTATTTTGCTACATTAGATTTTTCTAATTTATAAGTAGAAATGTAAAGGGCTGTTCTTTACGATAGTTATTTAGGCTAATATAGACATATGCTTTAGTTACTTCTGAGACATTGTTATACATCTCAGGGAAATAGAGTATATGTCTATTTATATATAATTAGCATCTAATCGTGAGGGGCAATCTGTTAGAGTTGGTATACAATCGTGCAGGATAAAATTGCAAGGCTATATTTATAAAAATCGAGTGTAGTTATCTGGAGAGAGTAAAATGCTTTATATCCCTAAAAAATATGGGAATAGCATTTACAATATTGAGAAAATTCGGTATAATAAACATTGTTGAGTCTCTTGGTGGAGAATTTAAATTTCAATATGCTATAAATGAATAGATGATATGTTAATATATCATTAAAATCATAGTAAAATAGTAGAAATTACCTTGCGGTTCGAGTCTATACACAGTATAATATAAATAGTATATTTACTAAATTAGATTTAAGCCAAAGTGGCGTTCTCGTGCTATGAATATAACAGCGGATTACACTTTGGTGGAATCCGTTTTTTTACGGTATTCAACATATGCTAAGACCTAACGAGTCTTCTTTTGTATATAGTAACTTATTTGATAAGGAGTGACATACGTGGCAGAATTACTTCGCGTAGACAATGTGCGTGCCTCTATTGAAGAGAAAGAAATCTTAAAGGGCATCAATTTAACAATTAATAAAGGTGAAATCCATGTAGTAATGGGCACAAACGGTGCTGGTAAATCTACATTGGCCAATGTAATCATGGGCAACCCTGCTTATGAAGTAACAGAAGGCTCCATTGTATTTGATGGTGAGAATATCACTGAAGAAGCTGTAAACGATCGTGCGAAAAAAGGTATTTTCATGTCTTTCCAACATCCAATTTCCGTACCAGGTATTACAGTAGAAAACTTTATCCGTACGGCTAAAAACACAATTACTGGTGAAAACGTACGTGCTTTAGCTTTCAAAAAAGAATTGAAAGCAAAAATGGAAGAATTATCTTTCGATACTTCTTACGCTAACCGTTATGTGAACGAAGGTTTCTCCGGTGGTGAAAGAAAGAAAAATGAAATTCTTCAAATGTCTATTTTGAATCCTAAATTGGCTATCCTTGATGAAACTGATTCCGGTCTTGACGTAGATGCTGTTCGTATCGTATCTGAAGGTGTAAACCGTTTCCATAATGAAGAGAATGCGGTGCTAATCATCACTCACCATAATCAAATTCTTCAAAAATTAAATCCAAACTATGTACACATCTTAATCGATGGCCGTATTGTAAAAACTGGTGGCCCTGAACTCGTTCGTGAAATCGAAGAAAAAGGCTACGACGCATATAAAAATTTAGTATAGGAGGATTTCATGGAAGCGAGAAAGAAAACTCAAATTGAGGAGATGGATCGCGGCGTCTATGACATTCGTAATGAATTTGATTTCTCCTATAAATCAGAAGCTGGTTTAACAGAAGATATCATTCGTGAAATATGGGCTAACAAAAATGAGCCACAATGGATGTTAGATTTCCGTTTAAAATCTCTTGAAATTTACAATCAATTAGAGGTTCCTAATTGGGTGCCAGATATTAGCGCCTTAAATATGGCAGATATTGTGACCTATGTAAAACCTAAAATTGATATGAAAGAAGACTGGAACGAAGTTCCAGAAGATATTAAAGAGACATTTGACCGTCTTGGTATCCAAGAAGCTGAAAAAACTTCTTTGGCTGGTGTAGGCGCTCAATATGACTCTGAGGTTGTATATCATAGTATTCAAGAAGACTTGATTCGTCAAGGCGTTGTGTATACTGATATGCAGACAGCACTACACGAACATGAGGATATTGTAAAACAATATTTCATGACATTAGTGCCACCTACAGATCATAAATTTGCAGCTTTACACGGTGCAGTATGGTCTGGCGGTTCCTTCGTGTATGTACCAAAAGGAGTGACTGTAGATATTCCATTGCAGTCCTACTTCCGTTTGAATGCTCCAGGCGCAGGTCAGTTTGAACATACTTTGATTATTGTAGAAGAAGGCGCGAAAGCACACTTTATTGAAGGTTGTTCTGCACCAAAATACAATGTAGCCAACTTACATGCTGGTTGTGTTGAGTTATTCGTAAAAGATAATGCTACATTACGTTATTCTACTATCGAAAACTGGTCTAAAAACATGTACAACTTGAATACAAAACGTAGTCGAGTTGGTAAAAATGGTACAATCGAGTGGGTATCTGGATCCTTCGGATCTGCTGTATCTTGCTTATATCCAATGAGTATCTTGGCTGGTGAAGGCGCGCATTGTGAATTCACAGGCGTTACATTTGCTGGGGAAGGACAATATTTGGATACAGGGGCAAAAGTTATTCATGCCGCACCACATACAACAAGTAATGTTAACTCTAAATCTATTTCTAAGAGTGGTGGTACAGCGATTTACCGTGGTGTCTTGAATATCGGCAAAAATGCAGACCATTCTAAAGCGACAGTATCTTGTGAGTCCTTAATGTTAGACCAAGAGTCTCAATCCGATACCATTCCATCTATTACGATTGAAAATGATAATGTCGATTTAGGGCACGAAGCAAAAATTGGCCGTATTTCCGATGAAGCGATTTTCTACTTAATGACTCGTGGTATTAGCGAAGAAGAAGCAAGAGCAATGCTTGTACGTGGCTTCGTAGAACCAATTTCTAAAGAATTACCATTAGAATATGCTGTAGAAATGAATAATTTGATTACCTTAGAACTTGAAGGTTCTATCGGATAGGAGGTTAGGATGAGCAACACATTACATTTTAATGAATTGCCTAGACCGACTTTCCGTTGGTTAAAGGTAAATCATACAGAAGGCAATGTATGGGCTGGTACAGAACGTGCTACAGTGACAGTTGAAGGGTCCAAGCACATTGTAACAGACATTACAAATAAAGAACTATTAGAACCTTCTTATGAAGGCGTCCATGCTGGTGCGTTGCGCGATGCATCTCATCACTTTACACATGGCTATCACATTCAAGTACCAGCTGGTGCAAAGGAAGCATTGACCATAGTTCTTGATGTACAAGGTACTGTCAGTGAAAGAACACGCTTACAAATCGAAGCGGAAAAAGACTCTACCTTAGAGTTAACACTTTGTTTGAAAGGTGAAGCTACTGATGGTCATGTAGGATTACTTTCAGAAATCGTATCCCACACAGGGGCGTCCGTAGTGTTCAAAAAAGTGCAATTGCTAACTGGTAAAGTACAACAATTTGAACATCGTTATACACGAGTAGAAGAGTCTGGTCATGTAGAGTTCATCAATATTGAGTTGGGTGGCTCTGAAAATTTCTTAAACTATCAAGAAGATTTAGTAGGAGACTACGCAGAAGTAGAACATGATTTAGGCTATTGCGGTACTGGTACGCAAGTATTTGATATTGCCATGTTAATGAAACATATCGGTAGAAAAACAATCAGTAATATTAATAACTTAGGTGCATTGAATGGTTCTTCTAAAAAATCATTCCGTGGTACCTTAGATTTCTTGCGTGGTAGCTTGGCATCTGAAGGTGCAGAAGAAGATACATGTTTACTATTAACGCCACAAGTAAAGTCCATTTCTTTACCATTGTTATTGTGTAAAGAAGATAATGTATCTGGTAATCACGCATCCAGTGCTGGTCAATTAGACCCAGCTAAATTATTCTATTTAATGAGCCGTGGTTTCAACGAAGAAGAAGCAAAACATATCATCGTAGAATCCATGTTACGACCATTGATTGATCGTATTGGCAATGAAGAAATGGAAGAAACTGCCTTAGCAGTACTACGACAAAAAATATAATTGAGAGGGATAGTATGAAACCAATAGCAGAGGCATATAAAGATTTTCCAATTTTAACAAGAACTCATCGTGGTAAACGTATTGCTTACTTGGATAGCGGTGCTACTACACAAATTCCAGTGCCAGTGATGAAAGCATTAGAAACGCATATGGCGAATCATAATGGAAATCCCCATCGTGGAGCCCATGTGCTTGCTATGGAAGCATCCGAGGCCTATGAAGGTGCTCGTGATGTGGTGCAACGATTCATTAATGCTCGTAAACGCGAAGAAATTATCTTCACTCGAAACACTACAGAAAGCTTGAACTTAATTGCTCATTCCTATGGCTTGAAGCATGTAAAAGAGGGAGATAAAATCGTCATCACTATAGCAGAGCATCATGCAAATCTTGTGACTTGGCAATATGTATGCCGAGTGACAGGGGCCACTTTGGAATATATGTACCTAGATGAAAATGGTCACATCAAAGATGGTGAAATGGATAAAATTGATGAATCTACAAAAATTGTATCCTTTGCCCATGTAAGTAATGTGTTAGGTATGGAATTTCCAGTAAAAGAGCTGGTGGAACGCGCTCATGCTGTTGGTGCTATTGCTATCGTAGACGGAGCGCAATCGGCTCCTCATCAAGCTATTGATGTGCAAGCGTTAGATTGTGATTTCTTCGTATTCTCAGGCCATAAAATGTGTGCTTCTCAAGGTATTGGTGTGGTGTATGGTAAATATCACTTATTAGAAGACATGGATCCATTCTTATTTGGTGGGGACATGATTGAATATGTGAAAGAACAAACTACAACATTCAATGAAGTACCTTATAAATTTGAGGCTGGCACACCCAATGCACATGGTGCTGTCACATTAAAAGCTGCCATTGAGTATTTGGAACAGTTTGGTATGGATGCTATTCATGAATATGAACAAGAATTAGTACGCTATGTATTACCTAAACTAGCGGCTATGCCACATATTCATGTATTAGGTAGTGCCAATCCAGAAGAAAAGCATGGAGTCATTGCTTTCACTGTGGATGATGTACATCCTCACGATGTAGCAACTATCATGGATAGCCATGGGGTATGCTTACGTTCTGGTCATCATTGTGCGCAACCACTAGGTGCTTACTATGGAGTACCGGCATCTAACCGTATTAGTATGTACATTTATACTAAAAAAGAAGATTTAGATCAATTTTTGGAAGCCCTGAAAACAGTTCGACCAACCATGGGCTTGTCAGAGTAAGGAGAACAATACCATGGAAATGGATCAAGTGTATACGGAACTGATTTTGGAGCATAACCAAGACAAGCGTAATAAGCGTTTGTTAGAGGTGTTTACTGCTAGTGAACATGGTCATAATCCAAGTTGCGGTGATGATTTAACATTGCAAGTGAATGTGGTAGACGGTATTGTAAAAGACGCTGCTTATACAGGTTCCGGCTGTGCTATCAGCCAAGCATCGGCATCTATGATGATTGATGTCATTACTGGTAAATCCTTAGAAGAAGCTTTCCAACTAGTGGACCTTTTCTTAGGAATGATCAAAAAAGAAGTGACTGATGAAGACGAATTAGAAGCCTTAGAAGATGCGATTGCTTTGCAAAATATTTCTAACATGCCTGCCCGTGTTAAATGTGCAGTGCTTGCTTGGCATACATTGCGTGAAGCATTAAAGAAATAAAAAGAAGGCTGCTACAGAATGATATACATTCTTGAGCAGCCTTTTTTATGTATATAAAAAAGATAGGTGATATGTATCACCTATCTTATGATTCTTATGTTGGTCGAGCTTACCATTGTCCTTCTTGGTGCTCTTTTAAAAGTTTCACCACTCGTGGGCCACAGCCTTTGCCACCGCATGCACCGGTACCAGCACTAGTGCGCTCTCTAATTTTAGGAAATGTATCGCAACCATCTAAGATTGCTTCTTTAATTGCTTTTCTTGTAATACTACGGCAAGTACAAACTTTTGTTAATTTATCTAAAATGGCCGTAGGAATTTGATTATCTTCCATACTGTCCTCCTACTATATAGAAACTTTTCTATATACAGTATACTCTTTACTGTATGACTTGTAAAGGTATTTTTCACAGCTAAGAAATGTATCCTGTACCTAAGAAGATATAGATCTAGTATACTTTTGAAAGTAGAACTGACACATGGAAATAACTAACGATTACTTATTATATGTATTAACCTATATATTACCCCGCATTTATTTTGATAGGAGTCATTATGATTTGTGTTATTTTTGATTTAGATGGAACATTAACAGATTCTCATGAAGGAATTTTAAAATCTATACGTCATGCCTTAACGAGTATGAATCATCCTATTCCTGATGAGGACACATTACAATTATTCATTGGTCCACCGTTGGAGGATTCTTTTAAAGAACATTGCCATATGACAGATGAAGAGGTGGAGCAGGCCTACAACTTTTTCAAAGAACGGTATGATTCCGTTGGAAAATATGAAAATGCAGTGTATCCCCAAATTGAAGAAGCCTTAAAAGCGCTTCGTAAAACAGGTGCCTATGTTGGGATTGCTACGGCAAAACCAGAAGAACAAGCGAAGGATATTATTAAGCATTTTAAATTAGATCCATACTTTGAAGTCATCCGTGGGGCCAATCGTGAAATTGGTTTAGTCCATAAGCTAGACATTCTGAAAGAAGCTTTGAAAGATATGGAGACAATTACAGCACAAAAATATAAAATCTCCCGTTGGTACATGGTGGGAGATCGTAAATACGATATGGAAGCTGCCAAAGCATTAAATTGTGTGGCTATGGGTGTATCTTACGGATATGGTTCAGTGGAAGAATTAGAATCTGCTGGTGCTGATTATATCTGTGAAAGCCCATCCGATGTACTAGTAAATATCGCTGTAGATACATTGCTATAAGGCACTATTTACAGTACAATTAGGTTATATATCTAGAAGATCATAGGGTTGTCATAGAATAGACTATTGGTATATGGCAGAAAACAAATTGACATAATAAAAAGAGGCACCTTGCGGTCATGCGAGGTACCTCTTTTTTTGCATTACCATATGTTAGTTCATACCCCTTCCCATAAGATGGGGAGTTCTGATGGATTTATGGGAAATATGCATAGTAGTATGTTTAGATAGAGCGCCCTTATACTTGCAAGCGTCCTTCAATCATAATAGGAACTTCTTTGCCGTCTTTAGTAGTGCCTATGATGTTCATTTTTTCGTGGCCAATCATAAAGTCTGTATGAGCTAAGGATGTATTCAGTCCACGAGCATGGAGTTCTTCTTGAGATAATCCATCGCTATGGGTTAAGCAAGTTGGATATGCAGCACCTAATGCTAAGTGGCAAGATGCATTTTCATCGTACAAGGTTTCAAAGAAAATCATATTGGATTGGCTAATAGGGGAGTAATGGTCTACAAGGGCTACTTCTCCAAGGTAGCAAGAGTTTTCATCCGTCTCAATGAGGTTTGTTAAATACTCACGACCTTGTTTGGCATCGTAGTCAACGACCTTACCATCTTTGAATGTCATATGGAAGTCTTCGATACGGTTTCCATCATAGATTAATGGTTTCGTAGAATACACGATACCGTTGGCGCCTTCATAGTGCGGTGCAGAAAATACTTCTTCTGTTGGAATATTGGCATCAAAGATAATTCCTTTTTTAGACGATTCTTTACCACCTAACCATAAGTGCCCTTCTGGCATTTGTAAAGTTAAGTCTGTACCGTTTGGACAGGTATAATGTAAGGATACCAATTGTAAATCATTCAGAGTTTTAGTGCGCTTAGCAAGGCGATCTAAATGGTTGCTGAAGGATTCTTCTTCTGGTACGTGTTTCATACGACATAAGGTAAAGATAGTATTCCATAAGCGGTTGATTTTTTCTTCTTCTGTGCCCTCATAACCAAGCAAATCAGCCCATGTGAGAGTGGCTACTGAGGCTACACACCAAGTAAGGGTGGAATCCATAATGGCCTCGTGGTAAAATTTAGTTAACTTGCCCATGCTACGAGAGGCGAGGGCGATTTTTTCAGAAGGCACGCCTTCATAGGCAAATGGATTTGCACTGATCAAGGATAAAATACATGCGTTGGAATCAAGGATATGGTGATACATATCTTTAATCCAAGGCGCGGGATTAGATAAGACCTCATCTTTTACATTGGATAAACGAGACTTAGCTGTGATAGTGCTACGCCAATTAATGTGCACATCTTTAGCACCGAGTGCATAGGCCTCTTCCACAACGATGTATACAAAATCTTTATTTTCTACATCTCCATTGATGACCAACAGTTGGTCTTGTTGTAAATTGACACCTTCTTGTAGTAAAAGACGGGCATATTGTTGTAAATCTTCTTTCATAATACCTCCCAATATATACTGGTAGTGAATTTTAAAGGATACTACTCATCTATGACGAACCTTTTGTTTGAAAGGATGTGATAGAATGAAAGTAACAAATCGAAAACGAATTGGCATCATCGTATGCCTATTCCTACTGTGTGTATGTGGATACTATCTTATTATAGCAGATACACCAATGAAAGGCGATGGATCACCATCTGATACCCCAAAGATTGTGAAGCAGTTAGACAAAGGGAATCGTGGTGGTCCAGTGGAGAAGGAAACGAAAGCAGATACAATTTTGGTGTATGTCACAGGAGCTGTAGAAGAACCAGGCTTGTATGAGCTACAAAGCCCTGCGACAGTGAAGTCAGCTATTGAGGCTAGCAAAGGACTATTACCCTATGCAGATGTGAATCATCTACATTTAGAAGATACCTTAGAGGAAAGCACACATATTCATGTAGAGTTCAACTTTCACGGAAGTCCTGAGGAGTTACTGCGAAAACAAAATATCTCTATTAATGATGGAACCGAAGCAGATTTACAAAAAATATCGGGCATAGGCCCTAAGATGGCGAAAAAGATTGTGGACTATCGTCAAGAACATGGTCCTTTCAAAAGTTTAGAAGAATTACGACAGGTGAAGGGGATAGGACCTGCATTGTATAAAAAAATTGTGGAGAAAGTACGATTATGAAATGGTTACCAAAGCCAATAGATCTAGGTATCACCAGTGTGCTAGGAATGCTATTGGGAATTTGTATGAGTCTATACGAAAACGAATTACACACCTATCTTATGTATTGGTTAAGTATCATCACTATATTTGGCATCCTTGGGATAATAGGATTACGTGGATACGAACAACGTAATGAACATATGTATAAAATGATGCGATATGTGATGGGCTTAGTGGGTATTATTTCTATATTTACTGCTATAGGATATGTACATACAGATCGAGTCATCACACACTATTTTGAAGATAGACCGTTTTATTATGGTGTCGATGGTGCCTATTATGTGCAGTTCACTAGTAACCCACAGCCTACGGTGACGCTAGATGGTATTATGACCATGGTAGATGCTGATGTAGAAGGTATGGATATAGATAAGAATGGCGCTACTGAGCATGTGCCAGCTAAGGGAAGTATTCGTATCTATGTGCCAGGAGAGCCACCTATTCATATGGGAGATCGCTACGTCATTCGTGGTACTGTGAAAGGCTTTACCTATTACGAGCAAAGTGGTTCTCTATCTATGAAAACGAGACATATCAATGATGGACTACAAGGAAATTTGTATCAAGGTACCATAGAAGGCCCCTACACAGTAGAGAAGACCCTAGGCATATGGATAGCTGATACGGGGTATGCGCTGGGTGCTTATCTAGATAGAGTCCATCATTGGGTGGCACAACAATTTGAAGAGAATCTAGAACCATCCATTGCTAGCTTAGGCGCCTCCTTGGTACTAGGCGGTCAATATGCTATGCTACCAGAAACAATGGTAAAGTTATTCAGTGAAACAGGTCTTATCCACATTTTGTCGGTGTCGGGGTCTCATATTGCCTTGTTATTTCTCATTATTTCTATCGTATTGCAGCGGTTGCATTTACGTAAAGGTGTAGAATTTTCCATCACTTGTGCTTTGATTTTACTGTACTGTACAATTGTGGGGTGGAGTCCGCCAGTATTACGATCTGCCATGATGGGACTATTAAGCGGATACGTGGTGATGCATGGCGGTACGTATCGGGCGTTACATGCGCTCCTATTGTCTGCCTTATGTTTGCTTTTGTGGAAACCATTGTTCGCGGTAGATATTAGTTTTGTATTATCCTTTGGGTCTACCTTGGGCATCATCGGATTGTATCCCTATGTGTATCGGCTATTTCCGCCGAATCCTATCTCTAAAGGTGTGGCTTTATGTATCTCTGCACAAGTTCTTATATTTCCTGTAGAATTGTATTATTTTCACATTCTCAGCTTTCTTAGTATCTTGTCCAACCTGATTGTAGGTCCTTTGTTAGATATAGCGATTATAGCAGGTCTTTTTTTGGCTATCCTAAATTTAGTATTTACTTTTACATTAGGTTGGTCTCTCTTAGGTTTCATTCTGAAAGCCAGCATATCTCTTTTATTTGCTATTCGTAATCTAGGTCTATTGTGGTCACCGCCGATGCCTTTATGGTTAGTGGTAGTGTGGTATCTAGGCGTGTCGTATATATATTGGTTGTTAGCACTGAAAGAGCCTATTCGTGTGGCATGGAATAGGATGGCAAGTATTGCACTCTTGGTAGTAGGGATGTTGCCCTTAGGACTATCTTATGTAAAACCAACGGTGCAAGTCGTGCCTATTGCTATCTCCTCAGGACCAGCTTTCATGGTCTGTAAGACAGGCTTTTATAGGGAGGCATACCTATATATAGATGCTAAGAATGGCGATATTTCACCACGAGCGATGAAACAATGTATAGATGCCTTGCATCACCGTGGGTTTAGTCGTTGGGATGGTGTGTTTGTAGAAGGATATCAGAAGGGGTACACTCATGTGGATACCTTAGAACATCTTTATAGTAAAGGGCAAGCTGGTAAAGAGCTAACACTAGATTGGTTATCTGTACAACTTCATACCAAAGCAGGCTATGAAATTATCGTAACAGGACATAGAAAGTTTCACTTTCATCCTAGAAAAGAAGGAGAAAAAGTTCAAGAAATAGTGTATAATACTAAGAGAGAAACGAATACAATATATGGCTTGACCGCTAGCAATCAATTATTGCACTATCAAGAACGAGGGGCAACTCATTTTATCGTGTGGAATACCTTGCACAGTCAATTTGATGTGGAGGAAGGCGTGTATATTGTAGGTAGTGATGAAAACAATGTAGTAACATTATAAGAGGTGCCAGATGGTTACATTACTCTATGGAGATGAACCACAATTATTAGAAGAAAAAAAACAGAATCTCTTACATCAATATACAGATCGGACCTTGCTTACCTTGCGTGAAGAGCAAGGTCCCGGTTCTATTTTAGGACAATTACAAGAAGTATCTCTCTTTGGTGAACCACGAGTATTTCTGCTTGTCCATTTGCCTATCTTTGATAAACCGAAGAAAAAGTTGGCTCCAGAGTGGCAAGGATTGCGAGACTATTTACAAAGCTATACTGGAGAAGATCCTATTATTGTAGTGTATCCAGAAACCATTGATGGACGGTTGCAAGGAAATAAAGCATTTTTGGGAGCTGTAGAATCCTTTAAGTTTGAAAAAGTAGAGGGAGAAGCTCTCTTTCAGTGGATACAACAACATTGCAAGGCTCATAAGCAAAAGATAGATCCCGATGGTATGGCATATCTACGTGATTTGGTAGATTTGTGGAAGGATGTGCCTTTAGCATTTTTGCGCACAGAATTTGATCGATTGTTCCTACTACTAAAAAAAGGGGAATCGATGACAGCACCATTTTTAAAAGAGCATATGACAGACTTTGGAGAGAAAAATATTTTCCGCTTTAAAGATGCTTTATTAACGAAAGATGCACGAACATTACTAGATTTATTCCCCTCTATGCTTAAGAATAAAAGTGTAGATATGGCGATGGCGTATGTGCATAATCAAATGCATTTGCAACTCATGGTCAGTGAATGTGCTTTTTATGGGATGACATTACCTGAGATTCAAAGCTTATTTAAGGAAAAAGGGATGAAAGCCAATCCCTATACAATCAAATTAGCCTTTGAAGCGCGTCGAAAAATTCAAATCCCAGCGGTGGCAACATTGATTAGCCAGCTGTATCATTTAATTTTGCAAAGCCGTCAAGGTATAGCAGATATGAGCCAATTTCAAGATATTTGTTTAGCCTATTGCGCAAATTAGGAGAAGTATGAAACGAAAGTATATTGCCACTGTTTCAGCTCTTATAGCTCTCGTTGGGGGAGCTGTAACAGGGCTTGTATGGCCTACTGGAAACACTATTTATGGATTAACTATAGATGGTCATAGTATATCTCATCAAAGTATGGATGAAGTAGACACCTATTTACAAGAGCGGAACACACAGTCACAAAGGATTCGCATAGTAGATCCTAAGGGAAAAGAAACGACCATGAATTTAGCAGATTTAGGGATTACCATAGATAGGGTGGGAACCTTAACCGATGTAATGGATTATGGCTATGAAAGTGATGTCATGACCTATGTCATGCACCGAGTAGATGCGTTACTTCATGGAAAAGCGATGAACATTCGATATAAAGTAGATGGACCAGTGGCTGAGTCATATTTTTTGAATTATGCAAAGGCCATGGGACAAGTAGGAACTAATGCCACTGTTACTTTAAAAGGTAACACAGTGGTACATCAGCCCGCTAAGGTAGGCCGTAAGTTAGATGTGACAGCTACTATGAAGCGATTGCAAGAACAATTGCAAGAAGGTAAGGTAAAGACCCTAGAACTTGTTATCAATGAGTCTGCACAGCCTACGATAACAGATAAAGATTTAGTGTCTATCACTTCCATATTGGGGTCCTTTACGACTTATTTTGATGGCTCTAATACAAGCCGAGCCCATAATATTCATTTAGCATCTCAAAAAATTCATCAAACTTTTATTCCGGCAGGGGGTATTTTCTCCTTTAATCAAGTAGTAGGAGAACGGACTGCTGAAGCGGGTTATGACGATGCACCTGTATTTATGGGAGGACGTTTGGTGCCAGGTATTGGTGGCGGAATATGCCAAGTAAGTTCTACTTTATTTAATACTGCATTGTTATCTGGTATGGATATTGTAGAACGTGATACGCATTTTGCTCCTGTTTCCTATATACCAGTAGGCTTAGATGCTACTGTGGCGTGGGGATATATTGACTTTCAGTTTAAAAACCCTTATTCTCATCCCATCTATGTGATTGCCGAAGAAGGTGCTGGCTATGTGACAATTACTATATTAGGAGCTAAGGAAGATGTACCACAGTCTGTAACGATTACAAAGGGTAAAGAACAAAGAATTCCTAATAAAAAGATAGAAAAAATCGATGAGGCTGTGAAAGAGGAAACTGTAGAGGAAGCAGGTCATGAGGGAGTTTCTGTAGATACGACGAGAACCATAGTATATGGAGATGGGCGATCTTCTACGTATACCTTTAATTCTTATTATGAACCTGTAGATACGGTTATTGTCACAGGTCCTAATGTGGTAAAAAAGCATAAAGAGGATTCTAGTAAAAAGAATGGATAGTTGAATCAATAAGGGAGTAGTACGATGAAATACTATCATTTAGTACGAAGAGGAGAATCTAAAACAGATTTTTACTTTTACTTAAAAGATGGAAAATTGCATATATTTGGCTCTCCCGCTAAGGGGACATTAGATCCCGTGGTGCAACAACGCATAGAAGAGATTTGTGATGCTATTGGTTGTACCTATGAAGTGATAGATACTGGGGATTTCATGAACCAAATCATTCTCACTCGTATGCCTAATGTAAACGTAGAGCAAGTCGTTGGAGATGATTTAGGAAATAGCCCTCTGGAAGATGCAGAGTATCTTTTTTTACAACAGGCTAATGAAGTAGCAGATTACGATATCTATTGGGATATGGATGAAGAGAATCGATTCGATGAAATGGAACTCTATGTGAGTCGTGATGGTACCATAAAAACTTCGTCGGATTATGATGATTTGTATGATGCACCAGTGGTCATAGATCGTCCTAATACTCCGAC
This sequence comes from Veillonella sp. CNR 79/14, assembly GCF_003992185.1. NCBI lineage: Bacteria > Bacillati > Bacillota > Negativicutes > Veillonellales > Veillonellaceae > Veillonella > Veillonella sp. CNR 79/14. The sequence continues at coordinate 39,943 of NZ_RQVH01000011.1, forward strand.
TTTAACTGTGACTGGTAATTCTTCATATCCTATGCGGAGACGGAAGCTAACCACTGAAGATGGGATGTTATTAGGCCCTATTTTTGATGAGGCAGACACGCATCAGACAGATGATTTCTTTGTAAGAACTGGAGAACAGGTTGTCATATCGGGACACTTTCACAGTTTAGATATACGAGAAATTCGACCTAAGGAAGATAGTAAGGCTGTACAAAAAGCACGTGAAAAAGGTGAGGAGCCTAAAAAACGGTATATTATTACTGGTCATCTAGTGGACAATCACAATAGCTTGGCAATTAAACGATTTACTAGCCCTTCTGAAGACGGACCCAAGCTATTAAAAATTTTAAAATCTGTTGGGAAGGTGCAAATCAAAGGGGAAGTCATCTATGATGAGCAATTTGTACGAGACTATGTGTTAAACATGGATTCTGTGCGCCCTGTGGAGGATACGGACAATGCGAAGCGCACAGATACTCACGAGGAAGCCAGAGTAGAACTTCACTTACATACAAAAATGTCCGAGAAAAATGCGCTAGTAGCAGTGAAAGATATTGTGAATCGTGTGAAAGATTGGGGACACCCAGCGGTAGCCATTACTGATCATGGGGTGGTACAAGCATTCCCAGAGGCACAGGCCTATTCCTTAGAAAAAGGCGTGAAGATTCTCTATGGTGTAGAGGCCTATTTAATTGAAAAAGAGGACCAATCGACACCACATCATATTATTATGTTTGCAAAAAATATGGTAGGTTTACGGAATCTGTACAAGATGATTTCTATTAGCCATTTGAATTATTTTGATGAGTACCCAAGATTGCCAAGAGCTGTCATTGAAGACCATCGTGAAGGGATTCTTATAGGAACGGCTTGTAAATCTGGAGAATTGATTCAAGCTATGGTTCACGGTGCTACCGATGAAGAATTGCAGGAAATTGCTACATTTTATGATTATTTAGAAATTCAACCTCATGATAATTACAAGAGTTTTATAAAAGAAGGCTTGTTAAAAAATGAGGAAGATTTAAAAGAGATTAATTGTCGTATCGTCGGTTTAGGGGATACCTTGCAAATGCCTGTAGTAGCTACAGGTAATGTGCATTATATGGATCCTAAAGACAAAATGTACCGTGAAATCATGCTTACCGCTAGCGGTGTGAAAGATGCAAAAGACAAAGCAGATCAGCATATGCGTACCACTGATGAAATGCTAGAGGAGTTTGCTTACTTAGGAGAAGACAATGCCTATAAAGTGGTAGTGACCAATACGAGAGCCATAGAGCAAAGTATTGATTATATTGTACCTATTCCTAATGGCACCTATTCACCAAAAATCGAAGGGGCTGATAAAGCCTTGGAAGATATGTGCTATGCAAAAGCAAAGTCTATCTATGGAGATCCCTTGCCAAAGACGGTGCAAGATCGATTGGACTATGAACTTAAGAGTATTATCGGCAATGGTTTCGGTGTGTTGTACTACATTGCCCATAAACTAGTAAAAAAATCTTTAGATGATGGATACTTAGTAGGTTCTCGTGGTTCCGTAGGATCCTCCTTTGTAGCCACCATGGCGGATATTACGGAGGTAAATCCATTAGAGCCACATTATGTGTGTCCACAGTGTAAGTGGAGTGAGTTCTATTTGAAAGGGGAATATGCGGGGGGCTTTGACTTGCCACGTCGTAATTGTCCTGAGTGTGGTACGCCACTCATCGCGAATGGTCACGATATTCCTTTCGCTATTTTTATGGGATTCCATGGGGATAAGGTCCCAGATATTGATTTGAACTTCTCTGGAGATTACCAAGGTCGTGCTCATAAATACACGGAAGAATTGTTTGGACGAGACAATGTATTTAGAGCTGGAACTATCGGTACTATTGCGGATAAAACAGCGATTGGCTATGCCTACAAATATGCAGATGTGAATGACTTACAAAAACGACGAGGTTTTATTGAAAAGTTATCTACAGGCTTTACAAAAGTAAAGAATACCACAGGGCAGCATCCAGGGGGCATAATGGTTTGTCCTCGAGATATGGATGTGCATCATTTTACACCAGTTCAATATCCAGCCAATAAAAAAGAAAGTGGTATTATTACCACACACTTTGACTATCATTCTATTGAAGGTCGTATGACCAAACTAGATATACTGGGCCATGATGATCCTACCATCATTCGTATGTTAGAAGATATGACGGGTATACCATCTACGAGTATTCCTTTTGATGACCCCGCCACATTGAGTTTATTCTCCTCAACGAAAGCATTAGGCTTGACGCCGGCTCAATTACAAGGGGATAAAGTGGCTACCTTGGCAGTACCTGAATCAGGTACTGGATTTGTACGGGCTATGCTGGAAGATTCAAAACCACAAACCTTTTCTGACTTAGTGCGGATCTCTGGTTTCTCTCATGGTACCAATGTATGGGTAGATAATGCGCAGACCTTGATTAAAACCGGGACATGTAAATTGAATGAAGCTATTTCTACCCGTGATGATATTATGAACTTTTTGCGCAACCATGGGGTGGCAGATAATGTAGCCTTTTCTGTTATGGAAAATGTGCGTAAAGGGAAAGGTATTGAAAAGCGTAATAAAGAGGGGATTGCCCAAACAGATTATGAAGACCAAATGCGAGCAGCCCAAGTGCCGGAGTGGTTTATTGGGTCTTGTAAAAAGATTTCCTATTTATTCCCACGGGCCCATGCCGTAGCTTATGTTATGATGGCATTCCGCATTGCTTGGTACAAGATTAATTATCCATTAGCATTCTATGCATCGTATTTTTCTATTCGGGCAAAAGCCTTTGACTTGAAAATTATGATGGGTTCCTTAGAAGAGCAACAACAGGAATTTAAACGGTTGAAAGCGTTAGCTGCGAAGTATGAAGCATCACCAAAGGAAAAAGATTTAATGTCTGCCTTAGAGGTATCCTTGGAAATGAAACAGCGAGGGTACTCATTTGCCAATGTAGAGTTATACAAATCTCAAGCAAGACGGTTTATGATTAAAGATGAAACCTCTTTATTACCGCCATTTGTAGCTGTTACTAGTTTAGGCGAAAAGGTAGCGGATGCCATCGTAGAAGAACGAGAGCAAGCAGAGTTCTTATCTATTAAAGACTTGCGGAGACGTACAAAAATGTCTCAAACCATTGCGAATCGCATGGTGGAATTAGATTGTTTAGGCGACTTACCAGAAGATGAGCAAATGAGTTTATTTGGATGATAGGAGGTATATATGTCAGAAGTTAGAGAAGCAGTATGGATAGGCGTTGATGTGGGAACTACAGGCGTGCGTGCTATGGCATATACAGCACAAGGTAAATCTGTAGCTGTACGAGATGCTTTTTATCCATTAGAAACACCACAATATGATCGAGCAGAGCAAAATCCTCAACAAATATATGATGCTGCAGAAGAAGTCATTGCGGGAGTTGTAAAAGATTTACAATATAAACTAGTCACTATATCCGGGATTGCTTTGAGCTCAGTGATGCATAGTTTTATTCCTCAAGATGAACATTTTGATTTATTAGGGAATATGATTACTTGGGCAGATAGTAGAAGCTCTACTATCGTGCATCGTATGGAACAAGACGAACAATGTAAACAATTCTACTTTAGAACAGGCTGTCCGCTGCATGCATCCTATCCATTGGCTAAAATCATATGGGTCAAAGAAAATCAACCTGAAATCTTTGCTCGTATGGCGCATATTGGATCTATTAAAGATTACATGTTCCGGTTGATGACAGGAGAATGGGTAACAGATAAATCAGTGGCATCTAGTTCTGGTTTATTTAATGCCTTTACAGAAACTTGGGATTCTGAGATTTTAGACTATGTAGGGATTCAAGAAGAACAACTACCTAAGGTAGTATCTACTACGTATAGTGGTAAGTTAGCAGCAGGTGTAGCAGAACGTTTAGGTTTACCTGTGAATACACCGGTTGTCATCGGTGCTACTGATGGAGTACTTGTGAATGTTGGTATTGGCGCTGTATCTAAAGGGCAGTTAAGTGCTACGATAGGTACATCTGGTGCTATACGCATGCTTACAGAAAAGCCGCAAATGGATCCTAAAGGTCGCACTTGGTGCTATAATTTAACAGATACCATGTGGGTGGCTGGTGGAGCTATTAACAATGGTGGTATGATTTTGCGTTGGATGCGAGATCGTATCCTGCATTATCATGGCTCCCAAATGGAACAATTATCGGTGGATCCTTATGATTTAATGACCATGAAAGCAAGACATGTACCGGCTGGATCTGGTGGCTTGTTATTAATGCCATACTTTACTGGTGAACGAGCTCCCTATTGGAACTCTGATCTGCGTGGTGCTTTCGTAGGTTTATCCTTAAATCATAGTCGCTCTTACATGATTCGCGCCACAATGGAAGGGATTTGTTATAGCTTACGGTTTGTTCTTGATGCATTACGTGAGTTTGAAGAGGTAAAAGATATCCGCATTAGTGGTTCTTTCACTAAATCTGAATTATGGGTACAAATTATGAGTGATATATTCGGTGAACATATCACCCTACCAAATAATAGTGAAGGTGCCTCCTTTGGCGCCGCTGTGTTAGGGTTTATTTCTGATGGAACTTTATCAGATATTAAGGATACAGTAGAGCTAGTACAGCCTGAATGTATTTATCACCCTAAGGAGCAACATCAAGCCGTATATGAAGAACTTTTCTCTATTTATGAAAGTTTGTATACTCATATGAAAGACGATTTGGCACGTCTTGTTCAGTTCCAAAAGGAACATCCATTTAGTCGTTTGTAATTAGAAAGGAGACTAGAAATGCCATTAGTTATTCTTGCATTAGGAATTATTTTACTATTTTTCCTAATCGTAAAAGTAAAGATGAATAGCTTTTTATCATTGCTATTGGTCTGTGTATTATTAGCCTTTGGAGAAGGATTGCCGCTTGACAAAATTTTCCCAACCATCCAAAAAGGCTTAGGAGCTACCTTAGGTGGTTTAACAATCGTAGTAGGCTTTGGCGCTATTTTAGGTAAATTGATGGCCGATAGCGGTGGAGCGCAACGTATTGCAACTACATTGATCAACATGTTTGGTCGTAATAATGTAAGATGGGCTGTATGTTTAACTGGATTTATTGTAGGTATTGCTTTATTCTATGAAATTGGTTTCGTCTTATTGATTCCTTTGATCTTTACCATTGCTAAATCTGCGGATATTCCATTGTTAGAAGTAGGTATGCCAATGGTAGCAGCCTTATCTGTGACACATGGTTTCTTGCCTCCACATCCAGGTCCAACAGCGATTTCTGTATTATTTAATGCAGACATTGGATTAACGTTGGTGTATGGCATTTTAATCGGTATTCCTACAGTTATTTTGGCAGGTCCATTATTGTATAATACTGTGAAAGATATTAAAACAGATATCCCTGAAGGTCTTCATAATGATAAGGTATTTACAGAAGAGGAAATGCCATCCTTTGGAGTATCTATCTTTACAGCATTAGTACCAGTTATCTTGATGGCCGCTACAGCTATTGGTAAAATGATGAATCTACCAAAAACATCTACCATTATGGTCATTCTTAACTTCATTGGTGATCCTTCTGTAGCGTTGACAATTTCTATTATTATTGCTTTCTATACATTTGGCTTCGCTCGTGGCAAATCTATGAAAGATATTATGGCTACTTCTGAAAAAGCGATTTTAACAGTAGCTATGATTCTATTTGTTGTAGGGGCTGGTGGAGCACTAAAACAAGTATTGATCGATAGCGGTGTGGGTACCTATATCGGTGAACTAGTGATGCAAGTGAATGTATCTCCATTAGTATTAGCTTGGTTAATTGCTGTGGTGATTCGTATTGCTGTTGGCTCTGCTACAGTGGCAGCTATGACAGCTGGCGGCATTGTGGCGCCGTTAATTCCATTAACAGGTGTAAGCCCTGAATTGATGGTAATTGCAGTAGGTGCTGGTTCTGTATTCTTTAGCCCACCAAATGACCCAGGATTCTGGTTATTTAAAGAGTTTTTCGGATTATCTGTCAAACAAACATTACGCTCTTGGTGTATGGTAGAAACAGTGATTGCCGTATGTGGATTAATTGGTGTAGAAATCATTAATTTATTCTTATAATTACAATCATGAGATGACAAGTAAATAGATAACAAAAATAGAGGAACATCGATAGTCATATATCAATGCCCTCTATTTTTATATATGTATTAGTAGTGTGTTCGTATACGTAGATAGCAAAAATACCCCAACCTGATGCAGTAGGGTGGGGTATATTTAATAAACAATTTTAAGTCTAATCAGTGAACACTTAGATTACCAGTAGAACTGCATGATCCAATGCAAGATAGGGATACCCAATACATTGATTAATACAGTAGCTGTAATTGGAACAACTAGGAAAGCTTTTACAGATTTTCTGTAGCGACCACCGAGGGTAGCGATGGTTGCTACCGTGTTTGGTGTGATACCTAAGCCGTGGCCAAGGAGGGCGGCGCCGATGACAACGCCGTCGTAATCTTTACATAGCACAGGGAATACGATGAATCGTGTAAACAGAATAATCGCAATGACTTGTACCACAAGAATCACAAGCATGGGTCCTGTAAGCGCACGTAATGCGATGACAGGTACGCTCATGAACACAGTAGTTAAGAAGATAGTAATACTAATTTGACTAAATAAGGTAATAGCTTTAGAATTGATGAACGTTTGGCCCATGGCAACGCCACCATTACGAATAGCAATGGCCAATAACATGGATACAATGAACGTAGGAATGTGCAAACCGAAGGTATCTAATAAGTAGTGGGAACCGCCGATGCCGATGCTGACACAGATTAGAACCAACAATAAGTTGACGATAATCCCAACCGGTGTCGGTGCTGGTGAATCTGGTGGAGGAGGTGCTGTTTCATAGCGATTGAACTTTTCGATTAAATATTGTCCCATAGGACCGCCGATGAACACACCAATAATGGTAGTGAATGCAATGATACCATGTGCCACAGTTTCACCATTTAAGGCATTCCCTAAGTCATGACCTAAGGCGGACACAAAGTTGTAGCTGCTTTCAAGAGATAAAGAGCCTAATAAAATAGCATAGTGTTTGTCTAATCCAAATAGACTAGCTAGTCCTAAGCCAATGCTGATTTGCATAATCACAAGCAAAGTACTCATGCCCCAGTAGCGAGGGATTGCTTTTAACGAAGATGTACAAATTTGCACGGGCGCTACTAGCCCCATAGTGGCGAAGAATGCCACCATAGCAGGAACGAGAACAGCCTTGTCCAGAGTAATGAGTATAAGACCAGAAATTTGTAGTAGAAATACAATTATTGCTACAGTTAAACCACCAATAGCAGGCACTGGGATAGCCCAACGATGCAAGATGTTAATGTGCTTGTGCATAAAGGTTCCCAGTAAAAAGGAAAACAGTGAGAGTATGACCGTTTCTACGGCGCCAAGATGTAATTGTAGCATGTACGACGATGCCATGAAATGCCTCCTAACTTTAGGTAGAAAAGACTATGATGGTGCAGTAGTGCGCATAGGATTCACTTGCACCAAAATCATAGTGAGATAGTCTGAAATAATACCCTCCTATTATACAACTAAACATCTAATATGTAAAAGCTATCCATTAGAAATACATATCAATATTTCAACAGAATAGGCTAGTGTACTAGATATATACACATATACAGATACACATACAAACACAGATACACATATGTATTCATATACACATATAGACAAACCTATGTATACAGATATACATAGGTATACAGATATGCCGATAGAAACATAGAGAAAAGCGCACTGTCCACGAAGGATAGTGCGCTTTTATGAAAGATCAGGAAAGTATTATTATGAGTTTAACTTTCTGGTGTTTTAAGAGGACACCATAAACCTCGGCGGTAGTCGCGTATTCCAGAAAGGACAACGCGGAGTGCACGCTGTGCGTCAGCTTTTGAGAGGGGCGGTATTCCATCTAAGCGATAGGAAATGCCAAGACTTTCATATTTATTAACCCCCATGACGTGGTAAGGTAAGCAATCTACGGCTTTCAAATGTTTGAAGGCACCTAGAAAGAAACCAAGCCGATACCAGCGATCGCGATTATCTGTGATGGTTGGGACTACCACGTGGCGTACCCAAAAATCGGTACCCTGCTCGTCTATAAACTTAGCGAACTCTAGGACCGCATCATTAGGTTTGCCGGTTAGTGTTTCGTGTATAGAGGAATCGATCTCTTTCACATCAAGAATGACTAAATCCGTTACGTCAAGAAGCAGTTTGTACTCTCTAGCCTGTTCTTGTGTGTAGCAAATCCCGCTTGTATCTAAACAAGTATGAATTCCCTTTCCATGAAAGAAAGTAAAGAGTTCGATAATAAAAGGGAGTTGCAACAATGCTTCGCCACCAGTGACAGTAATGCCTCCGGTGATATAAAAGTCACGATTCCTTTCAAATTGTGTCCACACATCTGCCACAGTCATCTCTTGGGCATACGTAGAGGGATCCCAAGTATCTGGATTATGGCAATAGGCACATCGCAATGGGCAACCTTGGAGGAACAAGACAAATCGCATGCCTGGGCCATCAACAGTACCCATGGTCTCAATGGAATGAATACGACCTACCATAGTGCATTACATGGATTGATGGAATGTACGGGAGATCACTTCGTCTTGTTGAGCTTTTGTCAACTTGTTGAAATGAACAGCGTAACCAGAAACACGGATAGTCAATTGTGGATACAATTCAGGATGTTTTTGAGCATCTAATAATGTTTCACGATTGAATACGTTTACATTTAAATGGTGGCCGCCTTTTTTGCTGTACCCATCTAACAATTGTACTAAATTATCAACTTGTTGTTCGTTAGTCATATTTACTCCTTTTCTTCAGGGAAAGTAACATTTGGTTCACGGCAAGCTAGATTTTCACAACCATCAGCTAAGGCATGTTCAATATTGCCTAGGTCTAAGTCTAAATCTAAGTCGCCTAATGTAACCATAGACTCTCCGGATTTACCAAGAGAATCTGGAATAATAGAGAATGTATTAGAAATACCATCGCAACAATCACGCCATGGCATTTTAGCAACAGATGCTAGGGAAGAGATAGCCCCGTGTTCGTCACGACCATGCATAGGGTTGGCTCCTGGAGCAAATGGAATACCTGCCTTACGTCCGTCAGGAGTAGCACCAGTAGCATTACCATATACCACATTGGATGTAATGGTTAATAGTGACATAGTTGGTACGGATTGACGATAGGTTGGATGTTTACGAATTTTATTCATAAACCCAGATACTACCGTAGCCGCTAAATCATCTACACGATCATCATCATTACCATATTTAGGGAATTCGCCTTCAATTTCAAAATCAATAGCAATACCATTTTCATCACGTATAGGTTTTACTTTCGCATATTTAATAGCGGATAAAGAATCGGCTACTACGGAAAGTCCAGCAATACCTGTGGCAAACCAACGTGTTACCTTACGGTCATGCAATGCCATTTCCAATTTTTCATAGGCGTATTTGTCATGCATGTAATGAATGATATTTAAAGCATTCACATATACACCTGCTAACCATTCCGTCATATCTTCAAAGCGTTCCATGACTTCGTCGAAGTCAAGGTATTCTGAAGTAATAGAGCGGAATTTTGGACCTACTTGTTTTTTCAGCTTTTCATCTACGCCACCATTGATTGCGTATAGTAAGGCTTTCGCTAAGTTACAGCGAGCGCCAAAGAATTGCATTTCTTTACCAATACGCATAGGGGATACGCAGCAAGCGATGGCGTAATCATCGCCAGAATTTGGGCGCATGATTTCGTCGTTCTCATATTGAATGGAAGATGTTGCAATAGAGAGCTTCGCACAGAACTTTTTGAAACCTTCAGGAAGGGAAGGAGACCAGAGTACTGTTAAGTTTGGTTCAGGAGCAGGACCAAGGTTTTGCAATGTATGTAGGACACGGAATGCCGTTTTAGACACTAATGTACGTCCGTCAGTGCCCATACCACCGATAGACTCAGTTGTCCATACAGGATCACCAGTAAATAAATTGTTGTATTCATGGATACGTGCAAAACGAACCATGCGCAATTTCATAATGAAGTGATCCACCATTTCTTGGATTTGTTCTTCTGTATATTTACCAGATTTCAAATCACGTTCTGCATAGATGTCTAAGAAAGTGGAGTTACGTCCGATGGACATAGCTGCACCGTTTTGTTCTTTGATAGCACCCAAATAGCCAAAGTATAGCCATTGGATAGCTTCTTTCACATCGGTAGCAGGTTTGGAGATATCAAATCCGTAGGACGCAGCCATTTCTTTTAACTCTTTTAAAGAACGGATTTGATCTCGAATTTCTTCGCGGTCACGAATGACATCTGGCATCATATCGCCCATGGTGATGTTGAATTGATCTTCTTTATTTTTGATCAAATAATCTACACCATATAAGGCTACACGGCGATAATCACCGATAATTCGGCCACGACTATACGCGTCAGGTAGGCCCGTAATAATGTGAGCGGAGCGAGCAGCTCGCATCTCAGGTGTATATACATCAAATACACCGTCATTGTGTGTCTTACGATGAGTTTTAAAGAATGCTTCAAGAGTTGGATCCATTTTGTAACCATACTCTTCGATAGCACTTTTAGCAGTTCGTAAACCACCATAAGGGAACATGGCACGTTTTAAAGGATAATCAGTTTGAAGACCAACGATTTGTTCATCTTCTTTAATAATATATCCAGGGGCATGCGCCGTAATATGAGTTGCTACATCAGTATCTGCATCAATAACAGAACCTTTTTGTCGTTCTTCCTCATATAAATCTAATACCCGTTGCCAAAGTCTAGTAGTTCGCTCTGTTGGACCTACTAGAAAAGAATCATCGCCTACATAAGGCACATAGTTTCGTTGGATAAAATCGCGTACGTCCACGGATTTATCCCATACACCTGTATTGAAGTCTTTCCATGCTTGTTGCATAATATACCTCCAAATACACATTAAAACGCAACCCATAGGGTTAACTTTATTGTAATCTATAACGATTATCATTACAATATAATTTTTGGCATAGGTTATATCGTTTTTGAAAGTACTGTATGAGTAAATGGTCAAACATTAAATAACGCTATATACAGGATGTAAGATATCTAATAAGGTATATTACAAAGTTGTATATAGCGTTACTTATAGTATAGATTTATATTTTTAAAATTAAGAAATATACTCACTTTTTAGTGTGGTGATATAGAACTCTCTCTTTAATGATATGGTAAGTACGTGAGAAATACGGTTTTAATTGGCTTTCACTTAGGTCAGTACCAAAGGCACGTTCACTGATGAGGAATAGTGGCGGAGATTGGATGCGTTTTGCCACCGCTAAGCCGTTGAAAGATTTCCACCAGCGTTCGAGGTCGTTGATAAACTGCTCTGTGGATGTGAAATAGTGAGAAACCAGTTGTGGTAATCCTAATAGGTGCTCCAATGTGCCTTTCTCATAGGCACACAAGATATCCTCAGGGGTCAAGCGCTGATGAGGTAGTGTATGAGGCGTGCCTTCCACAAAGGCACGGAATAGGCAGTCGTGGTATTCATATTGCAATGGATCACCAAGACCTTGTGTCACATCCTGTGCGTCAGATAATTCAGCACTCGGTATCACATCGATGGACCCTTGAGGAATGACCTCCCGTTGAAAGATTGTTTCATTCATATAGCGAGCGAGAGCATACACATCCGTTTTCCATGCATCTCCCGTTGCGGCAAGGAAACCTGCCAAATCACCGTACATAGTAGCATAACCGACAGTGAACTCCGTTTTATTGCCATTGCACGTGAAAGCCCCGTTCACAGCGGACGCTACACCGGCTAAGATGCGAGACGAACGATCACGGGCTTGGATGTTTTCCTTGGCGAGGGTGGATAACTGTAAGAATGTGGTAGTTTCTAAGTCGGTATCTACATGAGTTTGCTCGGTACAGTATATAGTAGTTTGCTGCGATTCACATATAGTATCTGTAGTAGAATTGGAGATAGTAGAATCATCTACTGGTGTATGCTTATGTACATGACCAGAGGTCTTTAGAGGAAATTTTGTAAAAGTCTGACCTTCTAGTTGTGCAACCGTGGTATTCACACCTTCTTCAATAGGGAATATCCCATAATGACAGCCGATGTTCTGTGCTAATTGGTAGGCCAAATCTTTCGTCATATCTGAGTTGTAACGGCTTGGCATATTGACTAAGTATAAATTCTCTGGCGGTAATACCGTGCTGTACAAAGCAGCATTAAGGGCAGAGTCGATACCACCAGATGCACCAATGACAATCTTTTTAATCCCGGTTTGTGCTAAAAATTGACGAATACCGTATTGAAGGGCTTTGAATAGGGTAGGGATGTAGGTAGGAGTTGCATCCTGTATATGAGAATACTTTGTATGATATGTATCATTCTTATCATATGTATTATGTTCTGAGGAAAGTTGAAGTGCTGTGCTATCTTTGGAAATATCCCAGAGTTCAGAGTTAGTATGTGAAAGTGGTTGCCACAAGGTATCTTTTAATAATGTAGGGCGTACTGTATTTTCAAAAGCTGGTACTTCTTCCACAACAGAACCGTTCACATCATACAAAGTAGAACATCCATCATAAATGCAGATATTTTTGCCATTGTTTTGAATGCCTACATGATTTGCATAGGCAATCGGTGTGTTGTATCGTTTGGCTTGGGTTTTAAAAAGCACGTGGCGGTGTTCTTGCTTGTGAATAGTGTAAGGGGAGGAAGAACAATTCACGATTAAATTGATATGCTGGCCTTTCGCTTTTGCCGATTCCATCATAATATTTGTGGGGCAATCTGGGTAATGCGTATCCCAGCTATCTTCACAGATAACAGGAGCAATTGTGAAAGTCCGCTGACGAGTAGAAAGGGTGAGAGGCTGATTGATATCCGACAATGATAAATTGCGCTCTTTCGCCACTACATTGGCGCTAGTAAAATACCGTGGCTCGTTAAAGTATCGATAACATGGCAATAATGTTTTTATGGTAAACGGATACGGTTGTGACGGATTAGATACTAATTTACCTTTGGATGCTACATAAAGAGCATTATACTTGCGAAGACTACCGTCAAGATTGCGGAGGCTTTCATCAATACCTATATTGCCAAAGATAATCGTAAGGTTGGTGTTTGCTGTGGCTTTCACCAGTTCCTCACCGTAATAGAGACAATCCTTCACAAAGGGCACTTGGTCCCACAAGTCGCCAACCATGTAACCGCTGAGGCACAATTCTGGAAAGATAAGGATATCCGTGCTTACCGCCTTGGCATAGTCGATGGCATGCATCATAGATTGAAAGTTTGTAGCAGGCTCACCAGGGTGCACCTGAATTTGACCAAAAGCAATACGAATCATGGGGAACTCCTTTATAGTATAGATTAAAAGTGTTGATACTTGTTGAGTATATTATAGCATTTTATAGGGGATTTGTAGTGGGGAGATAGTGAACATGGATATGTATTTTATTTTATTCGAAGATTCACCATAACATTAAATAATTTATATTTATAAGTGAAAATAAGAAATGAAACTTGACGGAGTATTAGGTTGGATTTATCATGTAACCAAGCTACCCCTCACATCCGTAAGGTTTGATATATTTTGGTGGTAGGATCCTTTGTTTTTGAAATTTGCAAGTTATCTATGATATATGGTATTCTTGTGCTATAAATAAATCTCCGCCGATGTGATAAGAAATGGCTTAAATGACAATTTTGTGTGTCATGTTAGAAGTTCAGGTTGTGTATATGAGGACTTCGCCGATATTAGTGGCTTAAAAGCCGTAGTTATCATAATAATAGAGGGTAGGGATAAAAAATAATCCCCAGTACGGGGACGGAAACTCATGCACAAAATCTATTCCCATGTGTATCATTGCGTCTTTTGATAAAAAATAATCCCCAGTACGGGGACGGAAACAAATATAAACCTCCAATATAATGTCCAATGTTAACTTTTTGTGATAAAAAATAATCCCCAGTACGGGGACGGAAACTACTTGATGGGGTTGTTTTGTTAATCTCATTAAAAAATATCCATAAAAAAAATAAACCACAGTACTGGTACGGAAACACATAAGAATTTT
>NZ_RQVH01000012.1:0-49203 GCF_003992185.1 Veillonella sp. CNR 79/14
ATCATAAACAAAATACATATCAATCGTACTATATATAATACCTTTAAAATATCAACATATCGCAAATATTTGTGTTATAATAAAACCATAGAAGAGTCATCAACGTGAGTTGGGCTCATCTCTTCCTACCATGGGAGGAGGTGATACTATGACGAAATATGAAAAAATCAGCTTGATCATTTCTATTTTATCATTAGTAGTTAACATTATTGCTTTATATAAATAATGAAAACGCCTAACGTAAAGAGGTATCTCACCACCTCAACACGTTAGGCCATTTCATTTCAACAGTTTTTTGAGATGAGCCTAACGCCACCACACGTTGAAGACTCTTCTTGTTTCTAAGTCAAGTATACCATAGTTACTTACAGAATACAAACATCCTCTCGAAGTAAGGACCCTATTCCGACTACATCTTTGGTGGGGGATTTGCCTAATTCGAAATATACCAAAAGAGCACGGTGTGCCCCGAACAAACATCATAAAATGCCGTTTGTGAGGAGCATGCCGTGCTCTTATATGTATCAGGTTTAACCCCACCAAAGATTAGGAGGAACAGCTAGTGCATTCATCCATTTCTAAGGATTGGTTACGGATATAGTAAATTGTCTTAATGCCTTGTTTATAGGCTTCCACATATAAATCAAGAATTTCTTTTGCTTTCATTTGCGGCGTAATGTACAAATTGAAAGACTGTGCTTGGTCGATGTGGCGTTGGCGGATACCGCAAGCCTTGATAGACCATTGTTGATCAATCGTGTGGGCTTCTTTGTAGAACCACATAGTTTCGTTGCTCAAATCAGGTGCTGTTTTAGGTGTAAAGCTACCTTTTTTCTCTTCAATGAAGAATTTTTTGAAGATAGGATCGATACCAGCTGTGGTATTAGCAATGTTGGATGTACTGCCTGTTGGAGCGATAGCCATTAAGTAACCGTTACGGATACCGTATTTTGCCACATCTGCTCGCAGTTGTTGCCATCTTTCAGAGGTGTAACCACGGCGTTCAAAATATTCTCCCGTTTCCCATTGCGAACCTTTGAAAGCAGGGTAAGCACCTTTTTCTTTCGCTAATTCCATGGATGCCTTGATGGCAGCGTAGGCAATATTTTCAAACAATGTATCAGCTACAGCCAAATGCTCATCGCTTTCCCATTGTACTTTATGTTTTACCAAGTAGTGGTGGTAACCGCTAGTGCCAAGGCCGATAGCGCGATATTTTTCGCTAGTTACGCGTGTTTCAGGCACAGGGAATTGGTTGATAGTAATAACGTTGTCTAACATACGAACTTGTAAGGCGATATTTTCTTCCAATTCTTCGTCAGAGGCTTGACCTAGGTTGATAGAGTTCAAATTACAGGTTACCATGTCCCCTGCTTTTGTGCGAGTCACAATGGAACCATCGTCTTGGATAATTTCTTCATCTAAATCGGTGAAACCAACGTTTTGTGCAATTTCATGGCACAAGTTGGACGCATAAATCATACCTGCATGCTTATTAGGGTTCGCACGGTTCGTCGTATCTCGGAAGAAAATGAAAGGTGTACCAGTTTCTACAGCAGAACGCATGATTTTTTTCATCATATCCAAAGCACTTACTTCGATGCCGTGTAAATCTGGGCTAGCTTCACAAGCTAAATATTTTTCTGTGAACGCTTTATTCGTATCGTCATCGTAATAGTCTTCTAATTGGAAGCCCATTACACGAGATACTTCATGTGGGTCGAATAAAGTGAAGTGTTCACGGTTGATAACACGTTCCATGAAAATATCTGGTACAGATAGAGCAGGGAAGATGTCGTGCGCTTTACGACGGTCATCACCATTGTTCGTACGAAGTTCAACAAATTCGTAGAAATCTTTGTGCCACACGTCAAGTGTTACCGTAGCGCCACCTTTACGTTTTCCTAACTGGTCTACCGCAACGGCAGTATCGTTGTATAAACGAATCCAAGGGATGACACCGCCAGAAGAATTTTTATAGCCACGAATATCGGAGTTCAAGGCACGTACTTTACCAAGATAAATACCAAGAGCGCCACCATGTTTAGAGACACGGGAGAACTTTGCATTCACATCGTAAATGGACCATAGATTATCTTCTACACCAGAAATGAAGCAAGAACTCAATTGATGGAATGGTGTACCAGCATTCGCCAATGTTGGTGTGGCTGTAGTCATTTTTAATTCGCTCATCAAATCATAGAATTTTTTAGCGTAGTAGACTTTTTTGTCCCCTTCGATGACAGCTAAATGCATAGCGATAGCCATGAAACGCTCTTGTGGAAGTTCGTAAATTTCTTTGTTGAAACCTTTCACTAGATAGCGGTCTGCCAATAATTTAATACCTTCATAGTTAAATAAGTAGTCACGTTTTGGCTTGATATAATCGCCTAGTTCTTCTAACTCAGCTTCTGTATATTGTGTTAAGAAAAAGTCTGCATAACGGCCAGCAGCGACTAAGGTTTTTACTAAATCAGTGAAGTTGCCATAACCAAAGGCTTTGTATTTACGGTTAATAGCAGCTTCTTTGTATAAATCGAATAAGTATAGACGAGCAGCCACGAATTGCCAATCTTGGTTCATGCGGTTTACCATGTTGCCAAAACCATCGTCTACTTTTTGGATGACTTTCTCGATGGCAGTTTGAACAAGAGTTTGTTGAATTTGTTTCGTAGTCATGCCGTCCACGAACTGCAATTTACAGTCCATTTCAAGCTCGATAGGGTCACAAGAGTCTAAGCCTAAACAAGCAAAGGCAACCATTTTCTTCGTTTTTTCTACCGACAATGGCTCATAATGGCCATCCCGTTTCTTGATCATAATGCTCATGAAAGTTCTCCCTTTTCTAAAAGTGCAGGATACTTGTATCCATTGTTAAGATTATCCACATATATTGAATATATGTGAAAGCATATCCGTTTGACATATGTATTAGGACTTGACCATAAAAGGGCTCCCATTTACGAATCGCAAATGAGAGTGCATAGATATGTTTTCACACGGACTCAATATCAATATATTGTATAGAGATAAAGTGCTTTGGCACAACATCTTCTAAAATTATACTATATCAGTCATTTTTTCACAACGCCCTCAGCATGTCAAAAATGCATACCATAATGAGGAAAAGATACTTTACAAAATAAAGAGAATGAAAAATTTCGTCGTTTTTGTATAAGATAGTTTGTAGTGGGTACTTTCAGAAAAAGAAAATGGAAAAAAATAGATATGACTTGTAGTCGAGGTGTGATAAAAATCAATATATTGTAATATGAGTTTTAGTAATTTTAATAATGCAAAATAAATATATAAAAGAAAGAAAATAAATTATGAGAAAAACTATCACATAATTAAAATGAGTAATTTTAGAAATAGTAAGAGGAAATTATTTCTAAAGAAACTTTTAATAATGACAAAAAATTATATAACCTAAAAAATTGTGTAATAACAAGATAGTTGGGGGAAAAGATAAAAGTACACTGTATAAGTATAAATTGAATGAGAATTACCTTGAAAATAGTATATTGTTATATACTTACTTAAAACCTATGAAAAACGTTATCAAAACTGCTTAATCCCTTGTAAAAAGGGGGTTTTTAGGGGCTGCTGTGACAATTGTAA
Organism: Veillonella sp. CNR 79/14; assembly: GCF_003992185.1. Classification (NCBI taxonomy): domain Bacteria; kingdom Bacillati; phylum Bacillota; class Negativicutes; order Veillonellales; family Veillonellaceae; genus Veillonella; species Veillonella sp. CNR 79/14. Next base: position 3,622 of record NZ_RQVH01000012.1, read on the forward strand.
CACTTTGGAATACCGTATATAATAAGGCTATAGATTGATGCATATATCAGTCATATATGCAGTTAAACATAGTTCCTTATTTTAAGAACAGTATGTAAGAGGTATAGTTCAAAATAAGACAAGTGTTTTTGAGGAGGTACGTATGGAACAATATGATGTTCTCGTAGTAGGTAGTGGTGGAGCAGGCCAACGAGCTGCTTTAGAAGCTGCACGACGTGATGGTTTACGTGTAGCATTGATCACAAAAATTTTCCCAACACGTTCTGCCACAGCAATGGCACAAGGTGGTGTTAATGCGGCGTTAAATAACGTAGCAAAAGAAGACTCCACAGAAGTTCATACATTCGATACTGTAAAAGGTTCTGACTATCTTGGCGACCAAGATGCTATCGAATTCTTCTGTCAACGTTGCCCAGAAGGCGTATTAGAAATGGATTTCATGGGAACTCCTTTCTCTCGTACAGACGAAGGCAAAATCGCACAACGTAACTTTGGTGGACAATCCTATCCACGTACATGCTACAGTGCGGATAAAACTGGTCACGTAATTCTTCATACAACATATGAACAATGTCTTAAAGAAGGCGTACATTTCTTACAAGAATGGTACCTATTAGATATCGTTGTAAAAGACGGTAAAGCTGGTGGTGCTATTATCTGGAATATGAAAAAAGGTAAAGTAGAAATTATCAAAGCTAAATCCATCGTATTATCCACTGGTGGTGCTGGCCGTGTATTCTGGACTCGTACAACTAACCCATTCCTTTCTACTGGTGACGGCATGGCAGTAGCTTTCCGCGCTGGTGTAGGCTTAAAAGATATGGAAATGATCCAATTCCATCCAACTGGTCTTGGTAAAACTGGTATCTTGATGTCCGAAGCTGTTCGTGGTGAAGGCGGATACTTGTTAAACGTTGAGGGCGAACGTTTCATGAAAAAATACGCTCCTAACAAAATGGAATTAGCGTCTCGTGACGTTGTAGCAAAAGCAATCGAAGATGAAATCGCAGCTGGTCGTGGTTTCAATGGTTCTGGCCTTGATGCATACGTAGTAGCTGACCTTCGTCACTTAGGACCTGAAGTTATCATCGAAAAACTTCATGGTATCCGTGACTTGGCTCTTTGCTTTGAACATTGCGATCCTTTAACAGATCCAGTGCCAATTCGTCCTACTTGCCATTACATCATGGGCGGTATCGACGTAGTTGACTACAAAACTTGTGCAACAGAAATCCCTGGTATCTTCGCATCTGGTGAAGCATCTTGTATCTCTATCCATGGTGCTAACCGTTTAGGTGGTAACTCCTTAGCTGACGGCGTTGTATTTGGTAAAGTATCTGGTGCAGGTGCTGCTGATTATGCACAAGCTAGTGCATTTGCAGATTGCGATGCTGAATTGAAAGCAAAAGCTGATGAGTGGGAAGCTAAATTCGTTGAAGTTACATCCCGTACATCTGGTCGTCCAGTAGCTGAAATTCGTGATGAATTAGCTGTGGCGATGTGGAATAAAGTAGGTATCTTCCGTAACGAAGCAGGTATCACAGAAGCTCTTGAAGTGATCGATCGTTTGACAGAAGAATATGAAACTTGCTATGTAGGTGACTCTAACCGTACTTACAATATGGCATTCGTAAACTACGTAGAAATCAAATCTATGTTGACAGTTGCGAAAGCTATCGCTTTGGGCGCTTTACATCGTAAAGAATCTCGTGGCGCTCACGTTCGTGAAGAATTCCCTAAACGTGATGATTCCCAATACTTAAAACACGCTATTTGGAAACTTGGCGAAAATGGCGAATACGTAATGTCCGAACGCGATGTAGTGTTCACTAAATACGAACCACAAGAAAGGAAGTACTAAGATGAGACAAATTACTTATCATATCCACCGCTTTAACGAAGGCCGCGCGTATGTACAGTCTTATACTTTCGATTATGAAGCAGACCGTACTATCCTTTGGGGCTTACAAAAAATTAAAGATACATTAGATCCAACATTAACTTTCGTAGCAGCTTGCCGTTCTGCAGTATGTGGCGCTTGCTCCGTGAAAGTTAACGGTCAAGCAATGCTTGGTTGTGAAGCTAAAATTGATGAAATTACAGAACGTTTCGGTTCTGATGAAATCACAGTAGCTCCAATCGGTAACTTTGATGTAATCCGTGACTTAGTAGTTGACTGGGAAGCAAAAGTTAGCCGCTTGAAAGAAGTAGCTCCTTGGATTTTCGTAAAACCAGAATTCACTACTAAAACTGGTACACGCCAATCTGCTGCAGACTTCAAAAAATTCGTTATGAACACAGAATGTATCCTTTGCGGATGCTGTGCTTCCGAATGTAATAAATTGTCTGCTAACCGTGAAGACTTCTTGGATCCATATGTATATACAAAAGCTAATCGTTTTGTAATGGATTCCCGTGATGTGTCCCCAATGGCACATACCACACCAGCTTTCAATCATGGCTTGTGGAAATGTGTGCATTGTATGAACTGTATCACTCGTTGTCCAAAACATTTGAAACCAGAAAAAGATATTTCCAACCTTCGCCGTGTAGCGACACAAGCAGGCTTGTCCAATAAAGGTACTCGTCATGCTATCGCGTTCAAACAAGACTTGTTAAAAACTGGTCGCCTAAACGAAGTAACAATGAGCTTGAAAACAGACGGATTATTGGATTCCGCAAAACAAGGTCTATACGCTCTTCGTTTATGGAAACATGGCAAAATCAATCCATTCGAATTGGTAGTTCCTCATAAACCAGTGAATGGTATTGAAGGTGTTCGTACAATCGGTCGTGCAGTAGAGGAGGCTGGAAAATAATGAAATACGGATTTTTCCCAGGTTGCGTATTAGAAGGCGCATCTAAAGAAGACTACTTAGCAACCGTTGCAGTAGCGAAAAAATTAGGTATCGAAATCCAAGAATTGGATGGATGGACTTGCTGCGGCGCATCTCATGTTCAAGATATCGATCCATTGTTGACTCTTTCCACTAATGCTCGTAACATTGCGTTAGCTGAAAAAGAAGGCTTAGATATTCTTACAGTTTGTAACACTTGTACTTTAATGCTTCGTGAAGCTAAAAAAGAGCTTGATGACCATGAAGTAACTCGCCAAAAAGTTAACAACATTCTTGGCGAAGCTGGTATGAACTACAAAGGTACTAGCGAAGTAACACATTTCTTGTGGGTACTTATCCGCGAATATGGTTTAGATAATTTGAAAGCAAAAGTGGTTCGTCCATTGACTGGTCTTCGTGTTGCTGAATATTATGGTTGCCATATCCTTCGTCCAGAAGAAGAAATGGGCTTCGAAGATATGCAAATCCCAACAAGCTTGGCAGATTTGATTACAGCATTAGGTGCTACTCCAATCGATTTCTCCCGTAAATTAGATTGCTGTGGTTTCCATGCAGTATATCCTGCACATGATTCTGTAATGCAAATGACTGGTTCTATCAATGCTGATGCGCAAAAAGAAGGTGCTGATTGTGTCGTAACACCATGCCCACTTTGCCAAATGCAATTGGATATGTTCCAAAAAGAAGCAAAAGCAACTGTTCCAATGAATGGTGATATGCCTATCATCCACATGAGCCAATTAATTGGCCTTGCATTGGGTTGCACTCCAGCAGAAATGGGTATGACAGATCGTCACTTGGCAAGCACTGCTTCCTTGAACCGTTTTTTATAATCAGAAATACAATCGTATTACACAAACTTACAACAGGTTGTCCCTCGGGACAACCTGTTTTTTTCGTGCTCATGGAAGCCTTATATTGTAATTGTACATGTCTAACTGTGGCTTATAGGACAAACTGAGTTGGTTTTAATAGGGGTGATCCTGTTTAAATACTGGCTTCGTTGCATGTTAAAGTTGTTTTAAAAACGTTGAGGTCGGATATAATGAGATGTATTTCCTAGTGGTAAACCAAGTCAAATACAGGGGGTATTGTGTAGTAATCTTTTTAAAATATAGTAAATTACTATAACTATTGTAAGATTAATATACCGAACATATATATTGAAAATATAGAACAAATATGCTACCATACTAGTGTGGAGGAGGGATAGTATGGCAGTGTATATGTGTTTAGATTTGAAGAGTTTTTATGCTTCTGTGGAGTGTGCAGATTTGGGGGTAGATCCCTTTACAACTCCATTAGTTGTGGCCGATGCATCACGTGGGCTAGGGGCGATTACACTAGCTATTTCTCCGGCATTAAAGCAATTAGGCGTCAAGAACCGATGTCGGTTGTTTGAGATTCCCTCCACTATTGAGTATATGGCAGTAAAGCCTAGGATGCGACGATATATGGAAGTATCTGCCTCTATTTATAGCGTCTTATTGGACTATGTGGCACCAGAAGATATTCATGTATACTCTATTGATGAGTATTTTATTGATGTGACTCCATATAGCCGATTGTATAAGAAAACATGGCGAGAACTAGCATTGCTCCTCAAATATAAGATATTAGAACAGACTCATATTCATGCTACAGTTGGATTAGGAACTAATTTGTTTTTAGCTAAGGTAGCTCTCGATATGTTGGCCAAGCATGCGCCACAGGGAATTGGTATTCTTAATGAGAAGTTATTTAAAGAAAAAATATGGCATCATCAACCGATTACAGATATTTGGCAAATCGGAAGGGGAATCGCAAACCGGTTACATAAGTATGGTGTAGTGGATTTACATGGTATTACGACTGTGCCTGAGGAACGCTGGTATAAGGAATTTGGGATTAATGCGGAGCTACTCATTGACCATGCTTGGGGGCGTGAGACGTGCACTATGAAAGAGATTCATGCCTATCGACCAGCGAAACACTCTTTGTCGAGAGGGCAAATTTTACTGAGGAATTATACTTACGAAGAGTGTTTTGTGCCTCTTCGGGAGATGGTGGAATCTTTATTGTTGGAACTGATTGCAGAGAAAGCGCTGACAAAATATATTTCCTTAGGGGTGCGGTATGCAGATAGAATGGTGAAAGGTACCGGTGGATCACGACGATTATCGAAGTATACGTGCTCCTTAGAGGGACTTTCACAGGCAGTATTGGAACTGTATAAAAAAACTACTCACCCTCATCAAGAGATTCGGCAGTTATCGGTGGGATTTGATGATTTGGTTAGTCGTGAGGCGGTACCTTGGGAAGAAGATTTGTTTTCTACGTCTCAGGATAGAGAAGAAAAAGCATACCAAGTGGAGCGGACTGTATTGTCGATTAAGGAAAAGTTTGGCGGTAATTCCATACTTCGTGCTAGCAGTTTGCAAGAAGAGGGGACCATGCAGTTTCGTAACACCTTGGTGGGAGGGCATAATGCAACATAAACGACCGAAGATGACATTGTTACAGAGGGCTAAACAATTTATGCCCTTTGCTGCATTGAAAGGATTTCAAGAGTTATTGGAGGAAACTGCACGATATAAAGAGAATCGTAAAGAACTTTCAGAGGAGCAATTGGAAGTATTGGATACACAGTGTAAGGGGCTAGTGATAGGGGACGTAGTTAGTGTAGTCTATTACAATGGACGAGTTTATGATACGGTGCAAGGGCGATTACAACAGATTGATACAGTGTATCGAACGATGACGGTAGGAGATGTGCTTGTACCTATGTCTCATATTATGCGGGTTACCATCATCGGTTGAGTATTGACCATTTTTGTAAATCATGTAGAATGGTACATATAAGCTATGTGCTAGATATGCGAGCCATAGCGAACACATGAGAACAGGATGGACATAATGAAACAAAAACGATATAGAACCTATGGGTGGTGGGCTATAGGATTGAGTCTAATCTTGGCTTTTCTAGGGTTAGGCTGGAATATGTATGTGAAATATACAACGCCGGTGACGAAATATGTGGTAGAAGCAGGCGATTTTGAATTGCAAATCCCTAAGTTAGGCACAACTAGTACAACTATCTCTTTAGCTTGGAATCCAGTAAATGATGAACGATTGGTGGGATATGATATTTACGTTAATCAAGAAAAAGTGAAAGAAATTCGTCCTAGTGCAAAGGACGTATCTATCATTCCTAGAATAGAGTTGAAGGGACTAGAATCTGATACAGTATACTTAGTGCAAGTAAAAGCTGTAGATGATACGGGCTCTACCTTGTTTGATTCTTCCAAGATACCAGTCAAAACATTACCTCAAGAACCGCGTTTAGAGGCTACCGCCTATGGCGCAGTAGGAGATGGAATCACGGACAATACGTTAGCATTACAAAAAGCGATACGTGATACCCCAGCGGGAGGTATCTTACATATTAGTAAAGGTGTATATCTCACAGGAACGCTATTCTTGCACAGTTATATGACCTTAGAATTAGATGAGGATGCTGTACTGATGGCGGTTAATAATAGCTCTGCCTTTGTGAAACCTAATTATGTGGTGACAGGAGGTACGCCATATTTAGGACTTTTACAGTTAGAAGGCGATGAGCAAGGACCTATCGAAAACGTTGTCATTCGTGGTGGTACTATTGATGGATATGGATGGAAAGAAGACCTTTTACAAGAGGAGAATACACCTGAAGCGGATGCAGTGACGCAAGATGTGCTTGATCATACTGGTTTATTAAGTAAGTCGGAAGTACAAGCTGCTATGCGTAGAGGGGCTAGTTATGAAAAAGGTAATTCTACACGGTCTTCTTTAGTGGTTATCCATCATGGTAAGGATATTTTTCTGAAAAATACGGTGTTAAGAAATGCATCAGCTCATATGGTGGAGGCTACACAAGTGGATCAACTAAGCATCCAAGAGGTGCGTATGGAAGGTAGGCACAGTGGTGATGGCTTACATTGGGATGGTGTAGGGTTACTGACACAGAATCTTGTGATGGAACGTATGCAACAAGGGATTGTGGTATTAGCAGGACACCCTGTAGGATCCAGTGTAACGGAGCAGTGGAATGCGTACAATTTACAGATTCATCATAGTCGTGTAGGCATTGTCTTTACTAATACAGGAAATACTTGGATTCAACATATGTATTTACAAGGATTGACTATGGAAGATGTACTACTCGCTATGCGTGTTCGTGAGACTACAACCATAGGAGGCGGCATTCGTGATATTGTGGTACGAGATACTCAACTGCGAGGGATTGCACAACAAATAGATATAGGAAACAGACGAAATAGTCCTACAGAATGGATTCATACTACTGTAGAGCCCCTAAATTAACAAATAATAAAGGAGAGTTGATGTATCAACTCTCCTTTGCTATAAGTATTTTATCTCTTGAGATTAGATTTGTTTTTGTAATGGATTGTAGAATAATCCCTGTGTTTTTTTGCGGCGCTTATTAGGTACGTAGACTTGTAAAAACTTAGGCAATACTTCTAAGTCTACTGGTGCATCAGGTCCGATATCGCCATCCATATTGGTGGACGCATCCATGGTGTCACACACTTCGATGCGAGCTTGTTTGACTTTTAATATGGTTACATATTTTGAATTATAAATAGAACCACTTAGAATGAGTGGCAAGATGAAGAATAGGTTCATGATGAAGTATTCTTTGAAAATAATAATCCGCATATACCCATCATCTACGGAAGCAGTAGGCATAAAATGTTCAAAGCTAGATACCACATTGGTCAATAAGGCGATGACCAATGGGGACATAAATTCTTGGGTCCCTTCTTCGGTAGTGATGCGGAACTTATAATCCTTGGTTGTAAATAAAGCTTGTCCACCTTTGGCAAAGTAGGCTAAGGGGCCCAGTAATTGTTTTTCTTTTGGCGTGACAGAGGCCACAACCTCAGGGATGACCCCAATGGCGATATTGTTGCAAAAAAACGAATCGTTACAACGACCTACATCGACATGGCGAATGGTACTATTTTTTAAGCCGTGAATAGCTTCTAATGGTTGTAAGGGGATGCCCAAAGCACGGCTCATATCATTGACAGTGCCAAGGGGAATGAAACCGAATTTAGAGCGACAGCCAGCTTTCACAATACCATTGACAGTTTCATTGATGGTGCCATCACCGCCCATACAAAAGATAGCATCGAACCCTTCGTTGGAGGCTTCGATGGCGAAGCGGGTGGCGTCGCCGGATTGTCGGGTAAATTTTACTTCTAAGCGATCAAAGAGCGCGCTTAGTTGCCATTGTAGTTCCATTACGTATCGGCGAGCCCGACCGCCACCTGATACAGGGTTTATAATAATTAGACAACGACTCATGGTTGATTCCTATGTTAAACATAAATATAGTAGTTATTACTATTATAGCATAGGAAATTTAATTGTGGGAAAGGGTTGTTTCTGTAGATTTCATTGATTTTTAGGACCTACTTCACGTATAATGAAAGAAATGTGTTACGTATGCCAGACTAGGTGAAAATATAGAAAAGTAACATCCTGGAGGGGGATTTGATGGATAAGACGGAAGAGTATCGTTTGCATAGTATTGACTCAATTGGGCGACTGCCGTTGAGTGAGCAAGTATATATGTCGCTAAAGCAAGCCATTTTAACGGGTTCTTTAAAGCCAAAAATGAAATTAAGTGAAGTGCGTATTGCAGAGCAATTAAATGTGAGTGCCACACCGGTACGTGAAGCATTTCGTAAATTAGCAAAAGATAATTTGGTGGTTATCAAGCCATGGAAAGGTGTGACGGTAAAAGGTTATTCTCCAGAAGAGATTGTAGCCATGTATCAATGTCGTGAAGTAATGGAAGGCTTGGGTGCTAGACTTTGTGCAGAACGATGCACAGAGGAGCAACTAGTAGAGTTACAAGAAGTGTGTGATGCAGGGATTCACACGGAAGATCCAGAAGAACGGGTAGCTATTAATAGTCGCTTTCATACGTTAATTGCAGAATTTTCTGGAAATGATCGTGTAGCAGATTATCTAGCAGATTTTCGGGAAATGGTCAATCGCGATATGTACATCAGTACATCAGATAAAACACGAACAATCTCTTGTGATCTAGAACATCAACAAATTATGGAAGCTATCCATGATCGCAATGGACAGCTGGCAGAAGAACGAATGCGAGCTCATGTACGGAATGCGTTTGTATTTAAAAAGGCTCATGCAGAGTTATTAGCAAAACAGAAAGAGAAGTAAATATCCTATTGAAAGAATATTAATAGGCTATAATATAAATATTTTATAATGTTATATGTAAAAAATATATAAAAAAGCTTTGAATTTATGGTTCATGTGTTTACTTTTAAAGTATCATTTGCTATAATAACTCAGGCAAAGGGTTCACACTACCTTTGCTAGATAAAGATCTCTCTCTTTATATACCTAACTTACAATAGGGAAGGGTTTATCTTATACCTTCCCAGGTAAAAGACCCTACTTTTACCGAAGGGGCGCCCCCCATTGCCCCAACAAAACATTTGAAGCTATTTCAAATGTTCTCTCTCTTTTTTCTCAAATACAAAGACCTCGGCTGTATTCTCTTGGCCGAGGTTTTTGTATTTTTTGCTTATAGGGAATGTCTATATATAGAGAGTATTATATATGTTTAGAAAATAGATGTATAAATAGTCTTTAAGTGGCGCAAAAATAGTTTATAAATATAGGGAATATGATTGATGAAAAACGGTAAAAATGCTATTATTAAAGATGAACTTTGAGAGATTGATGTGTATCGAAAACACTTAATAAATAACAGTCTTTCTGTGGTCCTATATTACAATCCTAAGGAGGGTGAATCTCTTGCAAAAACGTAAAGATTTTATCTGGAAAATGGGCGGTCAGCAAGGTGAAGGTATTGAAAGCTGTGGCGAAATTTTAGCTACTATTCTTGCCAAAGAAGGTTATTCCTTGTACAGCCAACGTTTGTTTGCATCTCGTATCAAAGGTGGTCATACAACATTTGCATTACGTATCGCATTAGAACAAATTATGACAGTAGGCGAGCATATCGATTTCTTGGTAGCGCTTGACCAAGAAACTGTAGATATGCACGGTAAAGAAGTACGTGAAGGTGGCTTTATCATTTGCGATAGCAAAGTAAATCCTAATTTTGAAGCTTTCACAGGCACAGGTGTGACTTGTTTGGCCTTGCCAATTTCTGAAACGGCATTACAACAAGGTTCCTTGTTGATGCGTAACATCGTAGCATTGGGGATGTCTGTTGCCTTATTAGGCTTTGAAACAGAATTATTCTTAACAGCCATTAAAGCTCGCTTTGCGAAAAAATCCGAAGATATTATTAACAAAAACTTACAAGCATTCCAATTGGGTTATGATCTTGTAAAAGAACAATTGGGTGATGTAGAAGTAGATACATTGGACAAACCAACACCAAAAGATCAAATGTTCTTACTTGGTAATGAAGCCTTAGCATTAGGTGCGATTGCAGCGGGATCCCGTTTTATGGCGTCCTACCCAATTACACCGGCTTCTGAAGTAATGGAATACATGATTAAGAAAATGGATAAAGTTGGTTCTACTGTGGTACAAACAGAAGATGAGATTGCGGCATGTATGATGGCTATGGGTGGTGTATACGCTGGTGTTCGTGGCTTTACATGTACATCTGGCCCTGGCTTGAGCTTGATGGCGGAGTCTTTATCCATGGCATCTATGGCTGAATTGCCAATGCTTATCATCGATGTACAACGTTCTGGCCCATCTACAGGCATGGCTACAAAAGTAGAAACATCCGATATCGATGCAGCTTGCTACAATGCGCATGGCGATTATTCCAATATCGTTATCGCACCTACAAGCATTGAAGAATGTTTCTACGAAATTCAACATGCCTTCAACTTGGCAGAACAATACCAATGTCCAGTTATTTTCATGCCTGATTTACAACAAGGCTTGAATAAACAATCTGTACCAACATTCGATTTGAACCGTGTTGGTATTGAACGTGGTAATTTAATGAAAGAAGAAGAATTGCCAGCATTGGAAAATCCTAAGTATTTCAAACGTTTTGAAATTACTGAAAGTGGTATTTCCCCTCGTACTATCCCAGGTATGAAAAATGGGCTATTCTTGTCTACTGGTCTAGAGCATAACGAAGAAGGTAAACCAGCAGAAGCACCTTCTATGCACGTGGCACAAACAGATAAACGTTTCCGTAAATTATCTACAGTAGCAGATGTATATGAACCATTCTTAAACAATGCAAAACATGAGGAAGCAGATGTTCTTGTCATCGGTATTAACTCTAGCCGTGGTGCTATTGAAGAAGCTGTGGTGGAATTAGAGGCAGAAGGCCATAAAGTGAACCATTTACAACTTCGCTTGATTAAACCATTCCCGAAAGAACAATTGCTACCATTCTATAACAGTGCTAAAAAAGTTGTGATCTGCGAACAAAATGCGACAGGTCAATTGACTAACTTATTCCGCATCAACATGCCGAATAAAGAAAAACTTTCTAGTTGCTTAAAATATGATGGTAATCCATTTACAACATCTTATGTAAAAGCAGCAATTAAGGAGGTTTTATAATGGCTACAGCAAATGAATATAGAAATGATATCCGCCCTAACTGGTGCCCAGGTTGTGGTCATTATGGGGTACAAGCAGCCATCGCTGATGCAGTAGCTGCTCTTGATATTGCGCCTGAAAAATTGGCTGTTATCTCTGGTATCGGTTGTTCTAGCCGTATCGGTGGTTACTTCTATGCCTATGGTGCGCATACAACACATGGTCGTGCACTTCCTTATGCACAAGGTGTGAAATTAGCAAATGAAGATATGAACGTTGTGGTTTGCGGTGGTGACGGTGATGCCTTTGCTATCGGTATGGGTCATACGATCCATGCGTTCAAACGTAATGTAAATATTACGTATGTGGTTATGGATAACCATGTATATGGTTTGACAAAAGGCCAAACATCTCCTCGTTCTGATGTGGGATTTGTGACAAAAACATCTCCACATGGTTCTTTTGAAAGTCCATTGCCAATCTGTGAAACAGCCATTGCTTCTGGTGCTACTTTCGTAGCACAAAGCTACATGGTAAACCGTGCACAATTGGTGGATTTAATTAAACAAGGTATGCAACATGAAGGATTCTCTTTCATCAACGTGTTCAGCCCTTGCGTAACGTACAATAAACAAAATGGCTATGATTACTTCAAAGATAATTTGGTGAACTTGCCAGAAGGTTACGATCCAACAAACCGTGCACAAGCATTCGCTACATTAGGTGAAACTAATGGTCTTGTAACAGGTTTGATTTATCAAGATACAACAAAACCATCTTTTGAACAAGCGTTATATGCTGCTAACGGTGGTCCACATGCTCGTGCATTAGTACATGACGTGGTGAAACCAGATGCAGAGATGTTTGCAGCTCTTTGCAACGAGTTCAAATAGAAACGACATATCTCGGTTGAGGATATAGATGTGCGAAAAGCCGTACAACTTCAGAAAACTGCCCTACGCGAAAGTTTTCTTGAAGTTATACGGCTTTTTTTGCATTATCGTATTGTGTGGCGAGATATGTTGTTTCTACTGGGGGGACTCGAGGGGGAGGGAAAAGCCGCAGCGCTTCTGAAAACTGGGTGAAAGTTTTTAGTAAGCATTACGGCTTTTCTTGAGGGGGATGTTGTTAGAGTCTGTGATATGTTTGCCATATTTATTTTATAGTTTGTGAATTTTTGCTATACTGTAGATGTTACCTCCCCGATACTGGTGACAGGAAGGGGGTGAACCAATGGACTTCTTAATCAGCTTTACAATCTCTGTTATGGCAGGAATAGTTAGTTATTATTTTTGCAAATGGCTAGACAGGAGATTTAAGGGTAACTAGCCTAATATGGAGGTAGCTCTCCAAAAAAAGCAGAAACCCCACAGCTGCAACTGTGGGGTTTCGTTGTCCCAATGGAACTTAATCAACTTGTTGGTTATAGTATATCATAAATAAAGAGAATTGTCATCTAAAAAAGTAGAACCTCCACAGTAGCCGCTGTGGGGGTTCTTTGTTTCGATGGAAACACTCAACCTATATGTCTGTAGTATAGCACAAGTCAAGAAGGCTGTCATATACATGTTAAACTTCTTTTTGAGGTATATGTACAATATATGCCGAAGGTTTAGATTAGTATAGTCTATAAGTTTAGTTGCTTTCAAAACCTCAATTGTATTGTTATAATGAGAGTATATTGAAATGAGGAGTGATAATTAGATGAAATCTGTTTTATATACAATGATGATAGCGGCGTTTTTAAATCCCTTTGTATCGAGTTCTCTTACGATGTCTTTTCCAGATATGATGCAAGAGTTTGGGGCTACTACGAATGATATGGCATGGGTGGTGGAATCTTTTTTACTGTGCTGTACGGTGGCGGTGATTCCTGCTGGTAAGCTAGCGGACATCTATGGAAAGCGCAAGCTATTTTATGTAGGTAGTATTGTATTTACGATGATATCTGGGTTTATGTGCTTTGTTGACTCAGTAGAGATGCTGACGGTGTATCGAGCCTTGCAAGGAATTGCCTTAGGGGTTGTATATACTACGTCTATGTCTATTTTAACTTTATCAGTACCATTAGAACGGCGCGGTTATGCATTTGGTATGATCGGAGGTATGGTCTATTTGGGATTATCCTTGGGGCCGGCCGTAGGTGGATTTCTAAATTATTATTATGGTTGGCGCAGTATTTTTGTGTTTACTACCTTACTAGGTGTTGTAGCAAATGTGATGGCTTTTCGCTCTTTGCATGAGGAATGGGTACATACACCAGATAGTAGTATTTCTACGAGAAGTTTACTTTTATACGCCTTGGGTATCAGTGCAGTGATGATTGGTATTACGGAATGGGTTCGATTTTGGTGGAGTGCCTATGCTGTGGGAGCTGGTATACTAGCATTATGCCTATTAGGTTATGTGGAGTGGAATAGTAAAGATCCACTCATACCAGTTAGAATGTTCTTGTCCAATATAGTATTTACGATGTCCAGTATAGCTGCGATGATGAACTTTAGTGCCACCTTTGGTGTAGGTTTTGTATTATCTTTATTTTTACAAATGATTATGGGATTTGATTCTCGTATGACAGGATTGATTTTGTGCATACAAACCGGAATTATGGTGTTCTTAGCACCACGGATGGGAGCTTTGTCTGATCGATATAATCCCGCAGTATTTGCTCGTTGGGGCATGGTACTCATCGGTGTAGGTTTACTAGCTATGGCGTATGGCACTTTCACTGAAAGCATGACAATCATTATGGTGAGCTTAGCTGTTGTTGGTATTGGAGTTAGTTGCTTTGCACCGCCGAATAATAATCTAATTATGAGTTCTGTACCGAAAGAGTACATCGGTTTTGCATCGTCTACCATTTCCACAGTGCGGCTATTGGGGCAGACATTGAGTATGGCACTTATAGGGATTATTCTTGCGTATACAATAGAAGGAAGAACGGCGCTACAAATGATGGAGTATAACAGTACTATCGCATTAGTTGTGTTTGGTATTATTTGCTTGGTTGGGGCGATTCCTGCTGGATGGAATAAAAAGAGTATATAATGCAAATGTACTTGATTATGGTTTTTTCATCATGAGATAACGAATAGTAGTGCATAGAGATTGATTAGAACAGCCATGTTGTTTCTAAAAACTTTCACGTAGGGTAGTTTTTAGAAGTGATGTGGCTGTTCTTGCCATGTGCTAGTTTGATATAGTAAGAGAGTTGATAGAGTGGTTTCTGCTGCTAAGTGGTTGTTAACTATTAGTTGACAACCACTTTATACTTGTGGGATCACGAACTAATAGCTGACAGTTGGCCCTGATTTTTGTATAATGATAAAGTAATATAGAATGCCCTAAGGGGATGTACAATGGATAATAAAATATTTCTATAAGGAAATGGATTAGATAAAGGAGTTATAGTATGATTAATCGCTACACTCGTGAAGAGATGGGACATATTTGGAGCGAACGCAATGAGTTCGATACGATGTTATTAGTTGAAATTTTGGCATCGGAAGCGCAGGCAGAATTGGGGATTATCCCAAAAGAAGCGGCCGTAGCGATTCGTGAAAAAGGGGACTTTCAAGTAGAACGGATTCGTGAGATTGAACGAGAAACGAATCATGACATTATTTCCTTTGTCACTGCTGTAGGCGAATACGTAGGACCTGAGTTTGCGAAATACATTCATCTTGGCTTAACGTCTACAGATGTAAAAGATACGGCCTTGGGATACATGATGAAACAAGCCTGCGACTTGTTGTTAAAAGGCTTGCGCAATTTCCGTGAGGTCCTAGCTCGCCGTGCGGTAGAGTTCAAATATACGCCGATGATTGGTCGTACCCATGGTATTCATGGGGAACCAATTACATTTGGTGTGAAGCTAGTGAACTGGATGTCCGAAATTGATCGTGACATTGCTCGTTTAGAACAGGCTCGTCAATCTGTAGCGGTAGGTAAATTGTCTGGAGCTGTAGGAACATACTCTAATATTGATCCATTTGTGGAACAATATGTATGTGAAAAATTGGGGTTAGAACCAGTGAAAGTAGCTACACAGGTGGTATCTCGTGATCGTCATGCAGAATTGTTGTCTATGATTGCTGTTATCGGCGGTACCTTGGACCGTATCGCTTTAGAAATTCGTCACTTACAGCGTACAGAAGTCCGTGAAGCGGAAGAATATTTTAGCCCAAAACAAAAAGGTTCCTCTGCGATGCCGCATAAACGCAATCCAATTACGTGTGAAAGAATTTGTGGCTTAGCTCGTATCTTACGTGGTCACGCACAAGCAGCCTTTGAAGACCAAGCTTTATGGCATGAGCGCGATATTTCTCACAGCTCTGTAGAGCGTGTGATTTTACCAGATGCGACAATTACATTAGATTATATGATTCATCTAGCCATTCGTACGGTAGATAAATTATTGGTATATCCTGAAAATATGATGAAAAACTTGAACTTAACAGGTGGCCTTGTATTTAGCCAAACGATTTTAACGCATTTGGTGGATAAAGGGGCTGTTCGTGATGAAGCCTATCGGTGGGTGCAACGTCATGCTATGGCTCGTTGGTTGGAAGGTAAAGACTTCGCTACAGGATTGAAATCTGATCCAGAGATTGCAAAATACCTAAGTGCAGAAGAAATTGATGCCTGCTTTGATCCAACACCATTGTTACGTCATGTAGATACCATTATGGCTCGCTTTGGATTATAATAAGGCATGCGGGTATATAATTAGGATAGTAAAACTAAGCATTGACTTCAACATGGTGTTAAACAAAAAAAGGATGGTGGCAGCTCTGAAAGGTGCGAGTTTGTCCGTTCGTGAATGAGAACGCATCCGTATACAAAACAATTATTGGCAGCTAGCCGTGGGTAAATGGCTATCGTCTATACAGTAGCAAAGACCACAACATTTCCTTGGGAAAGTGTTGTGGTCTTTTTTTGATATAAATATTATCCTAGTGATAGCATGAATCGTAAAAAAATAGTATAATTGTATTTTAGAATATACGATACAAGTGATATAGAAGATGATAGGGAGGAACGTATGAAAGAAATCAAAGATGTGTCGAAACTGACTTACACGCATGTACAAGGTGGTCAGTTTCGTTGGATAACGGTGAGTACCATCATGCTAGCTTTGGGAACGATTTTACATGCTGTATCCCCAAGTGTGGCAGGGGTCACACCGAACTGGACTATAGCTACTTATTGCGTAGCTATCAACTTAACGCGTCCAACCCTTAGACAAAGTTTAGGTATTGGTTTGGTAGCGGCCTTGATTAATGTATTCACGTCAAAATCGGCATTGCCATATGGTAACCTGATTAGTGAGCCTTTGGGGGCTTTCACTTGTGCTGTGTTAGTGCATTATATTTCTAATCTGAAAATTGGTAGGCTAAATGTAATGCCGATTTTAAGTGCTTTCATCAGTACTGTAGCATCTGGTGGAGCTTTTATTACTTGCTTATATCTCGTGTTAGGATTGCCTAGCAATGTGTATTGGAATGCTATGTGGCCATTGGTGTTGATGGTATCCCTTTGTAATGCGGTAGTGGCACCATTCTTGTACATTCCAGCGCAAAAATTATTGGCTCGTCAAACTGTGAAAGGGCAAGAATTGACGGATAGCAGTGATCACAGTGATTTACACATTGTACCGTCTGTGAAAGCACCGATTGTTATCGAGCATATGAGTTATCGCTATGGGAATCAAACGCAGTATGCCGTGAAAGATATTAACTTAGTGGTGAACGAAGGAGATTTCCTTGTCATTACAGGCCCAGCAGGCTGTGGTAAATCTACCATTTGCATGGCTATGGCAGGAGCTGTACCGAAGTTCTATGGTGGTACCATGGAAGGCATGGTATTCATCAATGGAAAAGCAGTGACGCAATTAGAAATTCCAGATGTAGCAGATGATATCGGTATCGTCTTAGCCGACTATGATACACAACTAGTGACCATGACGGTGGCAGAGGAAGTAGCCTTTGCCCTTGAAAATCGTGGTTATACAGCGGAGGCGATTCAAGAGCGTACAGCCATCGTATTAGAACAAGTAGGCTTAACTGGATTGGAAGACCGCAATGTGTACAGCTTGTCTGGAGGACAACGTCAACGGTTGGCCATTGCCTCTGTATTAGCGGTCAACCCATCCATTTTAGTCTTAGATGAACCGACTAGTTCTTTAGATCCAGAAGGCACAGAAGAGTTATATCGCTTAGTAGGTTCCTTGAATCGTGACCATGGTATTACCGTTGTGGTTATTGACCATGATTTACATGCTGTCTTACCATATGCAAATCGTATGGTATTAATCGATGGTGGGGAGCTAAAAATCGACAGCTCTGTAGAAAATGTATTGTCTTATATGTATGATACGAATACATACGTAGATGCATTGCCATCCTTATTTGTGACTTATAAATCCTTAGCAGCAAAAGGGATTGCTTTAGATACCCCATGGTTGTCTTTAGCATCTGCGAAGTCTAGTCTTATGAAAGGAGAACGCTAATATGTTACAAGTTGAAAATCTGCGCTTTTCCTACGTACCGGGACAAGATATTATGAAAGATGTAACTTTCACAATTGGGAATGGTGAGTTCATCACATTAGGTGGTCGAAATGGTTGTGGAAAAACCACTGTGACCCGTTTATTAGTGGGTTTGGAAACACCTGTAGAAGGTAAGATTTCTTACGACGGCCAAGATATTACGAATATGCCTACCTCTGAAAGAGGACGTTTTATTGGCTATGTATTTCAACAACCAGATCGCCAAATGTTCCGCCAGACTGTGGCAGAAGAGGTGGCATTTGGTCCTGAACAGTTGGGATACGACAAAGCAACGGTAGATCGCATCGTACAAGATGCTCTAGAACGAGTAGGTATTTCCCATTTAGCAGAATCCTATCCATTAGGCTTACGCCGTGGAGAAAAGCAACGAGTAGCGATTGCCTCAGCGTTAGCGATGCAGTCTAAACTGTTGATTCTTGACGAACCTACTAGTGGACAAGATGGAACAGAAACAAAAGGTTTACTTGTGTTGTTACAAGAATTGCAAGCCCAAGGTTTGACCATATTACTCATTACCCATGATATGGAAATTATGGCGGAATATTCTACACGAGTGATCATTATGGGATATGGCACAAAAGCCTTCGATGGATCCCCGGAAGAATTATTTACGCATCGTGAGGATCTATTAGAACTCGGTTTAACGAAGCCACCGAGTGTAGTGCTTAGTGAAACGGTACCAGCCTTAGGGTATTGTAAATCTATGAAAGAATTTGAACTGCGCTATGCAGAGTATGTGAAAGGATAGGAGGAGACCGATGAAATTTGTACCATTAACAAAAATTTGGGCAACAATCTTCGTGTCCATCTTAGCCATTGCTATGAAAACTCCAGAATTATTATTGGCATTATTCGGGGTAGAAGTGCTGTTGATGCTTGTTGGTGGTATTCTATTCCGTCAATGGAAAGCATTATTCGCCTTAATCGGGTTTTCTGCGTTCTTAGGTATCGTACAGTACTTGGGTAGCTGGTCCGTGGACTCCGCGGTTGTAACAGCTTTGCGCATGTTGACGATGACCACCATCTTTATGATGCTCATTGTAACAACAAAAACACAAGATTTAACAGTGGCTCTTGTACAACAATGTCGTATCCCCTATGCGTATGCCTTTATGTTTACAGCGGCTTTACGCTTTGTACCAGACTTTTTACGTGAAAGTAAAGCGGTGCAAGAAGCACAGGCCTGTCGGGGTATGTCGTTAGAAGGTAATTGGCTGACAAAGATAAAATCTTACATGACGGTCATTCAACCGTTGATGTTGAAGTCGTTGAGCCGTTCGGAGACAATGGCATTGTCCTTGGAACTTCGAGGTTTTGGAAATCAGCAACATACATTTATGCGGAAAGTGAGCTTGCAAGGCATTGATTATGTGGCAGTTCTTGTTATGTTGGGCATCACATATGCTGTGATACATTACATCGTACTATAAGGGTCACTGGTGATGCTATATAGCCTGTGGGGTGTCACTAGTTCCGCTATGTAGCCTGTGGCGTTCTTAACTAAATATGATAAAGGGAAGAGCGCGATGCTCTCCTGTTGATGATTGTCACGTTCAAACAATACTATATAAAGCAAATAAAGAGCACGGCACATTCCTTCAGAAACGGTATTTCATAATGTTTCTTCAGGAACATGCCGTGCTCTTTTAGGATAGGTGTAATTATGATATAAATGAACGTGACATTACCTTAGTTTATTTGAGGCACACCGTGCTCTTCTTGTATTTGTTTTATTTAGGCAGTAAAGGAATGCCACAAGGCTACTACGGCTAACTGCGTTCCCTAGGGAAAAAGAGGGCTGTTTATTTTGTTATAGTTTATAACTATGCAAATTTAGCATAGAGAGATCTATGGTTATATTTGACGTCCTATTTGTATCTAAGATATACTAATACTATAGGATATAGAAATATATCGATATAAAAGATGAGTTTCGTTTATTGAGGAGCATACTATGAACAAAGTAATGAAACAATTAGCGTTAGTAGTTGTGGTAGGTGCAGGTTTATTTGCAGTGGCTGTGCCAACACAAGCGGCTTTCGGTAAATATACACTAGTACAAGCGCAAGCAGCTATTAGCTATGATCGTGCAGTAGAAATTTTTAAAGCACAATATCCAGATTATCAAATTAAAGATGTTGATTTTGATGTGGACCATGGTCGTCCTCATTATGAAATTGAAGGTTTCCGTGGATACGAAGAAGTTGATGTAAAAATTGATGCGGCTACGGGTGAGATTTATCGCGTGAAATATGATCGTAACTAAGTCGTTTCTTGTTTTGCTATGTAGCCTGTGCCGTTCTTACCTAAATAAAATAAACGGAAGACCGTAACACACCCCTTCTCAAACTATACAGTGGTTATGTTTGTTCAGGGGTATGTTACGGTCTTCTTATGTTTGTGTGATTTAGGTAGTAAAGGAACGCCACAAGGCTGCTACGCTTAACTGCGTTCCTCAAGGTGTGAGGTGATATGCAAACTTGCACTTTGCTAAGTTTGCTTAGGAAATGTCGTATTTACTTTGGTCGAGCTAAGTTTTTAATAATAACTTTCAAAATTATTCTGCAAGTACTTGAAATGGACATGGCTGTTAGTGCTATAATAGAATGAGGTAAGTTCGTGCAGGGGTTGAAAGGAGAATTGATGGATTATAAAGTAGCAGCTTCTTTTTGGACAGAGAAGGATAAAACTGCAAGAAAGATGGACCCACGTGAATTGCATGTTGAGATTGTTGATTTTTTGAAAGCCCATCATACGTGTGCTTTGTCGACGCATAGTGAAACGGGTGTCCGTTGTACTCCATTATCGTATACTGTGCATGGTGGATACATTGATATTTTCTCTGAAGGTGGTGAGAAATTCTTTCACTTAGAAGAAGATAAAAATGTATCTCTTACTGTGTTCGATCCTTATGAGGGTCCAGGTACGGCGAAGAGTGTTCAGATTCAAGGTGTAGCAACGGTGCTAGGCCCTGATGATGAAGAGTATGCTAAGGTACTAACAGAAATTGGTATGGAAAAATTATTAGACCGTGATGATGCATTGTATTTGATTCGTGTGAAATCGAATGAGATTGTTTACTTGAATGGTTCTTTGCGAGCACGTGGCTATTATATTCGCCAAGTCTTGGCGAGATAGGGTAGATTCTTTTTGCACATCTGCGTCAAGTATGATATAATAAATAAAGACCGCCGTTAGAGGTTTCATCTAACGGCGGTCTTTATTTTAGAAATGGAGACAACAATTAATGAATATACAACGTATCTTACTGAGTGCGCTATTAGGAGCAACGTTAGTAGTGACGGCTGCTTGTGGTACTGACGCAGCTCAGCAAGCAAACTCTGAAGTAGGGAAAGAAGTGAAAGTAGAAACAAAAATGCCTAGCTTTGATGCGACGCCTATTGCTGATGAATATGCTACGATTCATACGAATAAAGGCGATATCAAAGTACGTCTATATGGCAGTAAGGCTCCTATTACTGTGAAAAACTTTAAAAGTTTAATTGAGCAAGGATATTACAATAATTTAACCTTTCACCGTGTTATCGATGGATTCATGATCCAAGGTGGAGATAATAAAAAAGGTGGTCCTGGATATACAATTCCTGATGAAGTAAGCAATGATTTACACTTTAATAAAATGGGGATCTTGGCGATGGCTAATGCAGGTCCTAATACAGGGAATGCTCAGTTCTTTATTACAGTGGCACCAACCCCATGGTTAGATAACAAACACACCATCTTTGGAGTGGTTGTACAGGGTATGGATGTGGTAGAAGCAATCAGTCGTGTGCCGAGAGATAAACGGGATACTCCAAAAGAACCAGTGGTGATTCAGTCTGTTGATTTAGCACCAATCCCAGCTGGTGAATAAGATGGAAGAAAAATTTTATACCTATATGGTGCGCTGTGCAGATGGATCTCTCTATACGGGATGGACTACAGATTTAGAAAAACGTATACGAGCCCATAATGGTGAAATTAAAGGGGGCGCCAAGTATACACGAGGTCGAAGACCTGTCACTTTGGTATGGAGTACAGCTTTCAGTAGAAAGCAAGATGCGCAATCCATGGAACAACAAGTGAAGCGCATGGAACGGTCCCAAAAAGATGCCCTCATTGCGGCAAGTTGTGATATAATGAAATGATACAGATAGTGCGTGAATACGAGAGGAGGAATGCTAATGAAACGAGTCATTGTGTCCGTGAAAAGTACGCAGCGTGATGCGGATGGAGAAGATACGGTGGTGGAATTAGTATCCTCTGGTAAGTATTATGAAACAGCCTTGGCGAAACATATTATTTATGATGAAAGTGAAGTCACTGGTTTGGGGAATACAAAAACAACGATTAAAGCCTATAAGGATTCGGTGGTACTCCTAAGAACTGGTGAATTTTCTATGCGCCATGAGTATCAACTAGGGAAGACTAACATTGCAAGTTTGGAAACGCCATATGGAGCGGTAGAACTAGCTATGCTAACCCATGAATTAGACATAGATTTGGAAGATGGCAAGGGCCATATTTGTTTAGGATATGATATCTCTGTTGGTGGTGAATGGCAATTTTACAACCAGCTATATGTAGAGATTCGGGAGGATGTACATTATGGACATGAAAGAAGTTTTGAAAGCAGCCATTAAGGATGCTTTGCAGATAGCTCTAGAACAAGGAGAATTACCAGAAGGTGCCTATCCAGAAGCACATTTGGAAGTGCCACCGCAGAAAGAATTTGGCGATTTTTCTACGAATATTGCTATGCAATCTGCACGGATAGCGAAATCCAACCCACGTGCTATTGCGGAAACGATCATTTCCCATATGAATTATGATTGGTTAACGCGCGCAGAAGTAGCAGGTGCGGGATTTATTAATTTCTTCCTAGCCTCTGATGTGATTTACGATACTTTAAAAAATATATTAACAGCTGGTGAAACATACGGTAATGCACCACTTCGTGAAGAAGATACTGTGCAAATCGAGTATGTGAGCGCAAACCCAACAGGATTGTTACACGTAGGTCATGGCCGTGGTGCTGCGTATGGTAGTGCGTTGGTAAATTTAATGCGTGCAGCTGGATATAATGTGTTTGCTGAATATTACATCAATGATGCAGGTAAACAAATCGACAACTTAGCGGCCTCTGTGAATGCTCGTTATTTGGAATTATTAGATATGAAACATGAGTTCCCTGAGTCTGGCTATCGTGGTCAAGATGTTATCGATACAGCGCAGGAATTGATTAACTGGAGAGGCGATTTCTTTGCAGTGCTTCCAGAAGAAGAGCGTGTTCCATTCTTTAAAGAATTTGCTTTAACAGAAAAATTAAATGGATTACGTAAAACATTGCGTAATTTCCGCGTAGGGTTTGATCGTTGGTTTAGCGAACGTAGTTTGCATAAAAGTGGTGAGATTCGCACATTAGTGAATCAGCTATTAGAATCTGGCGGAATGTATGAAAAAGATGGGGCTTACTGGTTGGCATCTATGCAATATGGAGATGACAAAGACCGTGTAGTTATCCGTGACAATGGAGAGCCAACATACTTAGCCGCAGATATTGCGTACCACAAAGATAAATACGAACGTGGTTACAAACAATTAATTAACATTTGGGGTGCTGACCATCATGGTTATATTGCTCGTGTAAAAGCAGCGATGGAAGCGCTTGGGTTCAATCCAGATAAGTTAGAAGTTCTGTTATTACAAATGGTATTTTTATACCGTGATGGGGAACTTGTAAAAATGTCCAAACGTACTGGTGAAACCATAACTTTGGATGAATTGATTGAAGACGTAGGAGTGGATGCAGCAAGATACTTCTTCTTGATGCGCTCCTTAGATAGTCAATTGGACTTCGATATCAACTTGGCATCCTCTAAATCTAACGACAATCCAGTGTACTATATCCAGTATGCACATGCTCGTATTCATAGTATTTTTGGGCAAGTAAAAGAAGCAGGTATTGCCTATGGCGACTGGGCAAATACATCTTTCACAGCATTGCAAAGTGAACAAGAAGTGGAATTGATTAAAAAATTAGCGGCTTATCCAGAAGAAGTTCAACTATCTGCTAATAATAAAGCGCCACATCGTATCGCTAAATACTTGTACGATGTAGCAAGTCTATTCCATTCCTTCTATAAACAAGGTCGTATCATGGGCGTTGAACCAGAATTGCAACAAGCTCGATTAGGCTTGATTACGGCAACAGCACATGTATTACAACATGGTCTTGGTATCTTAGGTATTTCTGCTCCTGAAAAAATGTAATCAGAAGCGCATAATTTATTAGGGAGGCATCATGTCAACAAAGTATATTTTCGTAACAGGTGGCGTCGTATCATCATTAGGTAAAGGCATTACTGCAGCATCCTTGGGACGTTTGTTGAAAAACCGTGGATATAAGGTGACAATTCAAAAATTTGATCCATATATCAATATTGACCCAGGTACAATGAGTCCCTATCAACATGGTGAAGTGTTCGTCACTGACGACGGTGCAGAAACTGACTTAGATTTAGGTCACTATGAACGTTTCATCGACATTAACTTAGGTAAAACATCCAATATTACAGCTGGTAAAGTGTATTGGTCTGTGATCAATAAGGAACGTAAAGGTGAATATCTTGGCTCTACTGTGCAAGTTATCCCTCATATTACGAATGAAATTAAAAATGCTGTGTTCCGCGTAGGTAAAGAAGATAATGCAGATGTGGTGATTACAGAAATCGGCGGTACTGTGGGGGATATTGAAAGCTTACCGTTCTTGGAAGCTATCCGCCAAGTGAAAAAAGAAGTCAACCGTGATGATGTGTTATATATCCACGTAACATTGGTACCATATATTAGTGCAGCTGGTGAGTTGAAAACAAAACCAACACAACATAGCGTAAAAGAACTTCGTGGCATCGGTATTCAACCAGATATCATTGTATGCCGTACGGAAAAAGAAATTTCCCGTGAAATGAAAGATAAATTGGCATTATTCTGTGACGTGGATCCAGATGCTATCGTGGAAAACCGCACTTGTAGCACGATCTATGAAGTGCCTTTGATGATGCAAGATGAAGGATTAGACAGCATTGTTGTACGCAAATTGAACCTAGAAGATCGTCCTGCAGATATGACAGAATGGAAAGAAATGGTTCATAAAATCTTACATCCTAAACAAGAAATTACCATCGCTCTTGTTGGTAAATACGTAGCATTACATGATGCGTACATTTCTGTAGCAGAAGCGTTGGGTCATGCAGGTATCGTAGAAGATACAAAAGTGAACATTAAATGGGTTGATTCTGAAGCGGTAGAAGCTGAAGGTACTGATTTAGCCGAAGTATATAAAGATGTAGATGGTATCTTAGTACCAGGCGGTTTTGGTTGCCGTGGTGTAGAAGGTAAAATTTCTACGATCCAATATGCTCGTGAGCACAAAGTGCCATTCCTTGGCATTTGCTTGGGCATGCAAACATCTGTGATGGAATTTGCTCGTTCCGTTTTAGATATGAAAGGCGCTACTTCCACAGAATTTGATGAAAGTTGCCAGTTCCCTGTGATCGACTTAATGGATGACCAAGTAGATGTAGATGAAAAAGGCGGTACAATGCGTCTTGGCGTATATCCATGTAAAACAGTACCTGGTACAAAAGTGCATGAAGCATACGGTGAAGACTTGATTTACGAGCGTCATCGTCATCGTTGGGAATTCAACAATGCCTATCGTCAACAATTGACAGATGCAGGCTTGATTATCTCTGGTACATCCCCTGATAATCGTCTAGTAGAATGCGTTGAAGTAGCTGATCATCCTTGGTTCGTAGGCGTACAATTCCACCCAGAATTGAAATCTCGTCCAAACAATGCACATCCATTGTTCAAAGGATTTGTGAAAGCGGCCATCGAAAATAAAAAATAAGACATAGTGAGTATGTAATATAGAAAGGACTGTAACGAGAATACAATAGATTCTGGGTGCAGTCCTTTTGTACTATATAACAGAATTTATTCGTATTGTGTACACACTTAAATGAAAAACACATTAGTCTATTGACAAGCGACTCGAAATACTATAGAATAGTCTTCAGTTACATAAAGCAAATGCGATGAACAGGTATAAAGATATAGTTAGTTGCTTTCAGAGAGCTACTGGTTGGTGTGAAGTAGTAGAACGGTTATATTGAAACTCCCCTGTGAGCAGCGATGGTGAAATCAAGTAGTCATCGACGGTAGTTCCGTTATAACTGTGAGAACCAACTAGGGTGGGACCGTGTTATTGAAATGATAATGCCCCTTGATGTGCGTTGCACATTGAGGGGCTTTTTTGTATCATAGGTTGATTAGTGTTTCTTACATTTTACGATGAGATCTGTATAAGGTATGCAGTACAAGTAGACTCTATTAGAATGTTCTGATAGTTGTAAGTATAGCTTACTAGCAGTAGAATATGCGGTTGGTTGTGAACAAACCGCTACACAAGATAGAGAAAAATCTGTGATGTAGTACTACTAAAACTATAGTATGTAAAATGTAAAAACCTCTATGAAACCAATACGCTACATATAACGCCCCTAGGGATGCATAGTCATCTCTGGGGGCGTTTTTTATTTTTAGAAAGAGGAATCATCATGGACAACAGAATTTATTTTTTTGATACTACACTACGCGATGGGGAGCAAACACCAGGTGTGTCCCTTCAAACACCAGAAAAAGTAGAAATTGCACAGTCTCTTGTACGCCTTGGATTAGATGTTATCGAAGCGGGGTTCCCAGCTGCATCGGAAGGCGACTTTGAGGCGGTATCTACGATTGCGAGAGAGGTACGTGGATGTACGATCGCAGCCCTTGCTCGATCCAACGAAAATGACGTGACAAGAGCAGCAGAGGCGCTAGCTAGTGCAGAGCGCAGTCGTCTTCATGTGTTTATTGCTACAAGCGATATTCACCTAGAATACAAATTAAAGAAAACTCGTGAAGAAGTACTAGCGATAGTAAAACATATCCTTGAGTTTGCGAAAGGTAAATTTGATGAAATCGAGTTCTCCGCAGAAGATGCATCTCGTACAGATTTAGATTATTTATGCCGTGTCTTTGAAGTGGCTATCGAAGGTGGAGCTTCTATCTTGAATGTGCCAGATACAGTAGGGTATATGACTCCAGAAGAGTTTGGAAATCGTATTCGCTACATTAAAGAGCATACGAAAGGTATCGAAAAAGCAATCATCAGTGTACATTGTCACAATGACTTAGGTCTTGCGAATGCTAATACGTTGGCAGCTATCGAAGCTGGAGCTCGTCAAGTAGAATGTACTATGAATGGCTTAGGAGAACGAGCTGGTAATGTGGCTATCGAAGAAGTAGTAATGGCCGTTAAAACACGTCATGACTACTATCCATTTGATGTACACATCAACACACCACTATTTACTCGTACTAGTAAATTGGTGAGCAAACTTTGCGGAGTTGCCGTATCTCCTAATAAAGCTATCGTCGGAGCGAATGCCTTCGCTCATGAGTCTGGTATTCATCAACATGGTATGTTGAATAATCCAACTACCTATGAAATCATGACACCAGCTAGTGTAGGAGCGGAAAAAACGTCCATCGTATTAGGTAAACATTCTGGTCGTCATGCCTTTGAAGATCATCTAGTGAATTTAGGCTTTCAGTTAGAAGAAGAACGAGTGAATGAGCTATTTGTGCAGTTTAAAGCCTTAGCAGATAAGAAAAAACAAGTTTACGATGAAGATATCTACGCTTTGGTGATGGATACTATGCATCACGAACAAGCATTTCACGTGGTACAACACGATTACCATTCCGATCAAAATGGATACGTTCTTGCTAGCATTCGTGTATTAACACCGAGTGGGGAACGCATGGACGCCGCTGTTGGTGATGGTCCAGTAGATGCTTCTTTCAGAGCTATCGAACGGTTAGTGAACACACCGTTTGTATTGGAAGATTTCCAAATCCGTTCCGTAACAGTGGGTAAGGATGCCCTTGGTGAGGCGGTTGTGAAAGTCAACTATAATGGCCGCAGATTCCAAGGCCGTGGGGTGAGCACAGATATCGTAAAATCTAGTGTAAACGCCTATATCAACGCAGTCAATGCCATTTATTTAGCAAAAGAATTAGAACAAGAGTTTGGAAACCAGGAGGGTTAATGTCATGGGTATGACCATAACAGAAAAAAATATGGCTCGTCACGCAGGGCTAGCAGAAGTAAAAGCAGGTCAAATGATTGAGTGTCAATTAGATTTCATCTTGATGAACGATATTACATTTCCGCCAGCGAAAAAAGAGTTTGAAAAAATCGGTAAACCTGTATTCGATGCAGACCGCATTTATTTAGTACCAGACCATTTCACACCAAATAAGGATATTAAATCTGCTACGCAAGCCAAAGTGATGCGCGATTTCGTGCGACAACATAAGATTACACACTATTTTGAAGTAGGGCGTATGGGCATTGAACACGTATTGTTGCCAGAACAAGGTTTAATTGGTCCAGGGGAAATGATCATTGGCGCCGACTCTCATACTTGTACGTACGGAGCATTGAATGCTTTTGCTACTGGTGTAGGTTCTACAGATGCTGGGGTTGCTATGGCAGAAGGTAAAACTTGGTTTAAAGTGCCAGAAACGATCAAAGTCGTGTTAGAAGGAAAGCCTGCCAAATGGATTTCCGGTAAAGATATTGTATTGGACTTAATCGGTAAAATCGGTGTGGATGGAGCTCGTTATAAAGCTCTTGAGTTCCATGGAACTGGCGTGCAATACATGACGATGGCAGACCGTTTGACCATCTGTAACATGGCCATCGAAGCGGGTGGTAAATGTGGTGTATTCCCATACGATGCAGTGACAGAGGAGTATATCCAAGGTCGCATCACACGCACTATCGAACCGATTGCAGCAGACGAAGATGCAGACTATTGCCAAGTAGTGACCATCCAATTGGACGAATTAACACCAGTGGTAGCATACCCACATCTTCCTTCCAATACGCATTACATGAAAGACATTGTAAAAGAAGACCGCATTCAAATCGACCAAGTTATCATCGGTTCTTGTACGAATGGACGCTTTGAAGATTTAGAAATGTGCGCAGAAATTTTTAAAGGTCGCAAGGTAGCGGACTTCGTGCGTTGCATCGTGATCCCAGGGTCCCAAGATGTATATAACCAAGCTGTAAAAGCAGGATTAATGGATATCTTCATCGAAGCAGGCTGTGCTGTAAGTACGCCAACGTGTGGTCCTTGCTTAGGTGGTTATATGGGTATCATGGCAGAGGGAGAACGTACCGTGTCTACCACAAACCGTAACTTCCGTGGTCGTATGGGACACGTAGACAGTGAAGTATATTTGGCAAGTCCCTATGTGGCGGCAGCAAGTGCAGTAGCAGGGTATTTAGCAAGCCCTGAGGAGGTATAATATGACAGACTTTCAAGGAACAATTTGGCGCTACGGCGACAATGTAGATACAGACGTAATCATCCCAGCACGCTATTTGGCAATCGCGGATATGGCGGAATTAGCAGAACATGCTATGGAAGACATTGATACGACTTTTGCACCGAATGTGAAAGCTGGTGAAATTATGGTAGCTGGCAAAAACTTTGGTTGTGGTTCCTCTCGTGAACATGCGCCAGCAGTGATTAAAGAAAAAGGTATTTCTTGCATCGTAGCAGATAGCTTTGCTCGTATCTTTTTCCGCAATGCTATCAACATCGGTTTACCAGTGATCGAAATTGGCGAAGCTGTGGACCGCATTCAAGAAGGTCACGAAATCGCTGTGGAAATGGCCACGGGAGTTGTACATAATGTGACTACCGGTGAAAGCTACCAGGGAACGGCACTACCACAATTTGTGCAAAATATTGCCAAAGCAGGTGGACTGGTGAATTTTGCAAAAACAAGACAGGAGTAATATGATGAGTGAAAAACAAATTGCCCTAATTGCTGGTGACGGTATTGGGGAAGAGATAACAAATTCGGCACGCGCTGTGGTGGATGCAGCCTTTGCCAAAGCTGGTGTAACAGCAAACTGGATTGAGAAAAAAGCAGGTGGTGCGGCCATCGATGCCTTCGGTGAACCATTGCCACAAGATACCATCGATGCATGTCAAGCAGCAGATGCTGTATTATTAGGTGCTGTAGGCGGCCCTAAATGGGATGACGTAGATCCGTCCATCCGTCCAGAAAAAGCTATCCTTGGTTTACGCAAAGCATTGGGCTTGTTCTGTAACTTGCGCCCAGTGAAAATCTATCCAGCATTGCGTGAATTTTCTCCGTTGAAACCAGAATTGGTAGAAAGCGTTGACTTTGTCATCGTTCGTGAATTAACAGGCGGCATCTACTTTGGGGAACGGGAAGAAGCACAAGGAGAAGGCCCAACAGAGTTTGCTTGGGACAAAGAGACCTATGCTCGTTATGAAGTAGAACGCATCATGGATGTAGCTGTGGAAACAGCTCGTAAACGATCTGGCAAAGTGGTGAGCGTAGATAAAGCTAATGTATTGGCGTCTTCTCGTTTATGGAGAAAAATTGCGAAAGAAAAAGCAGAAGCGAATCCAGATATCAACATGGATTACTACTATGTAGATAACACAGCTATGCAATTGGTAACAAACCCAGGTCAATTTGATGTACTAGTGACAACGAACTTATTTGGAGATATCTTGAGCGATGAAGGGGCTGTTATCTCTGGATCTCTTGGTTTATTGCCATCTGCTTCCATTGGTACAGGTACTTCCTTGTATGAACCAATCCATGGATCAGCACCAGATATTGCAGGACAAGGGATTGCCAATCCATTAGGTACGATTTTGTCTGCTGCTATGATGTGTCGTTACTCCTTGGATTTACCAACAATAGCAGACTCCATTGAAGAAGCGGTGACAGCCGTTCTTGATGCGGGCTATCGCACAGGTGATATGTACCGTGAAGGATTCACAAAAGTGAATACACAAGGCATGACTGACGCTGTCATAGCGCACTTAGGATAAGATGTAAGAGTATATAAGGTATAAAAAATCGCGGTACACTCCTCCACAAACTGATACTATCATTAGGTTTGCTTCGGAGTATGCCGCTCTTTTTTCATATGTTGTTGTCTAGATACCACTAACATCGCCTAGGGGCGCTATGAGGGGATTAGAGAAAAGTAGCTATGTATAATTTTAGGGAAAAGAGGAAGGTCTGTACAGACCTATCTCACAAGAAATATATATACTGGTTAAGGTTTCATGTACTTTTGTGTATAATAGAGTACATATGTCAATGTTAGGAACGGAATATAGGAGGAGTTACTATGCCGGATGAACGAGTTACGGATCTACAGTTGGCACACTCTGTGCTAGGCTATACAGGCGTACCTGGGGCCTATGCCTATGAAGTGTTACAGAATGTACTTTCAAAATATATAGAAAAGGGCGGATCCGTGGAAGGACAACGGATTGAGCGCTGTCAAAGTCATCGTGAGCTCGTACAGGCTGTTCACGAAGGGCGCATCGATTATGCTATATTGCCTATTGAAAACTCCATTGTCGGAGAAGTGCGAGATAGTACGGATTTAATCAAAGATAAGAATATCCACATCGTAGGAGAAGTGCGACATCGTATTAGCCATAGTTTGCTGGGGATACCGGGAGCCAGCCTTGACACGATTCAAGAAGTGTACTCCCACGAGCAAGCACTCATGCAGTGTTCGCAATTTTTGGCGACACACAGTTCGTGGCAACTAGGTCCTATGAACAATACCGCTATGAGTGCGAAATATGTAAGCGATACCCAGGATATCACGAAAGCATGCATTGCTAATGCATCTGCTAAAGAACTATATGGACTCACATTATTGGCATCAGACATTGCGAACTTCAAGGAAAACTTTACACGATTCTTCATTATTACCCACAAGGATGTAGTGATTCATGATGCCCATAAGTTAAGTATCATTGTACAAACATCGAATACGCCAGGGGCACTGGTGAAAGTATTACGAGTCTTTGAAAATCATCAGCTGAACATGGTGAATATCAAGTCACGACCATGTATGCACACGCCGTGGGAGTACTTTTTCTACATTGATATAGAAGGGGAAGGCCGTGAAGAAGTAGTACAACAAGCTTTAACAGAAGTGCGAGAACTATCTAATTACTTGCAAGTGTTAGGACATTATAAAATCTATGATGTACTGTGAGGGTTCAATCAGAACTCTGATATCATAGAATGCTAATATAGAGACATAATGTTTTGCGATTTCTAGATGTTGTAATGATGGATAGTATAAGAGGAGTAATTTAAAAGTTTGATGAAGTTTGGATTTACCCCCCTTGCCCACAGAAATAGAGGTATGATACTATATTACTATAAACCATATAGAAATATGTAGATATACTATGTAGATGTATTATGCAGACATATTATACTAATGTACTATGCAAATCTAGTATAGGCGGTCGCCAATTTCTATGTGAGTATTAAGAATGTGAAATTTGAGTAAGGAGACATAGTATGAAACGAAGCATTATTTCTTTTTTAGTAGGCGTAATCGTGACAGGTTGTGCAATGGGGTGGTTTTGGTATCACGATCGTGAACAGTATACACGTGCCATTCCAGCTGTAAAAGGATCAGCCCAAGTAGCGCCAGTGGTGAATGGGACACCAGCAGGAACGACAAATAATGCTGTACAACAAACTGGAGCTGTAGTGCCACAAGCAACGCAGCAACAAGTACAAATTACGCAAGAAAAAGCGATGGAAATCTTCAAAACAGCATACCCTGACTATCGAATTGAAAAAGTTAAGTTCGATACAGATCATGGTCGTGCTCATTATGAAATCGATGGGGAAACCTTAACACGGGAAGTAGAAATTAAAATCGATGCTGTTACTGGGGAGATCTTCCAAGTTAAAGAAGGGCATTAATAGTTTTTATTTTAAATACGATAGTCTCACTTTATATGCAAGCACATAACTTTACATAGTGATGAATTATAATATGGAACTATATCATAATTGCAACACATCTATTATAATAAAGAATGATTATGGTTTGTAAATTCCCTTGTAGTATCATTAGGCGTATGTTACTATATAAGTATATCGAAGGATATAGATATAGATTAAGTGATGGAATAAGATATATAAGTTATACAAGGAGAATACAATGAAACGATTTATTATGGCAATAGTAGTGGCAATTATCAGTACATCTAGCGTGATGGGTGCCGTTTGGTCCCAAGACCGCGTACAACATACAGAATCAACATCGACTATGAAAGTATCTGCACAAGCGGCACAAAGTGATACAGTAGTACCGAAACGTACAGGCAATACAGAGTTCAAACAAACAACGACTGTAGTACCTGTACAAGTGAACCAACCGGTGTACCGTGCACAAGATAACACTGTGGTACCGAAACGAGTGGGCAATACATTGCAAGCGACTACTGTTGTGCCAGTACAAATTGCAGAATAATACCTAGTGATGGATTCCTATGATATAGAACATATTGGATACCACTATAGAATACCTAACCTAAGTTTTGGGTTAGGTATTTTTTTGCTTCTATGGATATAGTTTTAATAGCTAAGTAGTATTATGTATAGGATACTTGGTACCTGTATTAGTAGTCATCATAGTATGGGTAATGAATACGAGGTATTATAAACTAAGTCCATAGAATATTCGCAAAAATTAGGATACTTTGCTATAATTAAATTGATTACATTGAATATAAGAAATGTTATGACCTTATAGATTAGATTGTTCTATGCAGAAAATATAAGAGAGGAATTATAAATGAAGTTAAACCAAAATACATCGATTACAAAAGAAGAAACAGAGGTAATCGAACACTTAAAAAATTCCTATAATGAATTAGTGTATCCATCTAAATCTTTTGGGGTTACCTCCATTAATAGTTTAGAAGCAAAGGCAAAATTGTGGGGGTTAAATCCAGTTCCAGCTAAAGAGGCTCGCGTGTTAGAACTAGGTTGTTCTATGGGTGGGAATATCATTGGACAGGCTGTGTATCACCAAGGGGCTACTTTTGTAGGGGTTGATCTTAGCGAATCTCAAATTGAAATTGGTAACGAAATCATCAACGCTATGGAGTTAAAAAATGTAAAATTAGTAGAACAAGATATTCTAAAAATTGACAAAGACTTTGGAACCTTTGATTATATTATCGTTCATGGGATTTGGTCTTGGGTGCCAGATGTGGTAAAAGATAAAATTTTAGAAATCTGTAATGTAAACTTGTCCGAACGTGGGGTAGCCTACATTTCTTATAACGTATACCCAGGTTGGCATCGATTGAATCAAGTTCGTGAAATGATGATATTTGCCACACAAAATGATCAAGGTATGGATTTATTAGAACGTACAGAAAAAGGAATTTCCTTTGTACATCATATGAATGAGCTTATTAAAGAGTCTAAAGATCTTGTTCCTACCTTGGAGTGGAAAACAAATAGCTTTGATTCGGCATTGGATCACAAAACCTATTATATTGCTCATGAATATTTAGAACCTATCAATGATCCGGTATATGTGAGTGATTTCATTAAGAGAGCTAAAAACTATAACATGGTATATGTAGCAGATACAGATTTCCAATTGTCGGCGATTACTTGGATGAAACAAGAACGTAGGAAATTAATTAATACTATGTCAGGTGGAGATTGGAATACAAAGGAACAAATTCTAGATTTTTATTATGACACACAATTCCGTCGTTCCCTATTATGCCATGAGTCGCAAGCGCATTTACTACGTCATAATGAAGAGTTTTTAATTGAAACTTTAGATTCTTTGTATTTTGGTATGGTTAATAAAGGTAAAGAGTTGAAGGATACTGACAATGCTGTAGAGCAAGCCATTGTAAATCAATGCCGAAAAGGAGAATTCTTTAATGTCGCAGATTGTAAAGCAGAACTGGAACGATTGCAGAATGGTGCAGAATACAATGAAATAGAATTATACAGTATGCTCATTCGTTTCTTATTATGTGGATTCATTGTACCTGTGACGGAGAAAAAAGAAATTACTACATTCCAAGAAGGTATGTCCACAGTGCCAAAAGAGATGGCTAATTATGTACAAACTGTTGTGGATAGAGGCGGTGATAAGTTCATTAATATCTCCGACTTATACAATGATAGCATCACTGGATTTAACTCTGGACATGTGCTGATGATGAAAGAGTTAGAAACACCAAAAACATTAGAAGAACTCTATATACTGGCAGATGAAAAGTTAAAAGTAAATGAAACAGAATCATCTGGAAAAGTGGTAGAAATAGCTGGTCGTACCGTTGTAGATGGTGTTTTAGATGATTTGGGACGTCTTGGATTCCTGTGTAATAAGTAGATGGATGTATGTCTGCCTAGATGGTAGATGTAGCTTTTCCTATTAAAAAGAGCTGTACTAGCATGTCTATGTGACATGTAAGTACAGCTCTTTTGTTGTGCTAGAGAATATACAAAGGACAGGACATTCATAATGATGTGTATACAACGGGGGGAATCGCGTAGCAATCCCCCTTGTGTATGGTGTTATTGTAATTTTTCTAATAAGGTTAATAAGAATTTAGATACTGTATCTACTGCTGGCAAGTGTAACCGTTCTTTTGGAGTATGAGCGCCTAAGATAGTAGGACCAAAGCTAATCATTTGTGTATTTGGTAATTGTGCTTTTAATAAGCCACATTCAAGGCCTGCATGCACGGCTGTTACATGAGGTTCTACACCGATTACCTCTTTGTATAGAGCAATCGCTTGTTCTTCTAAACGGCTACCACGTTCGTATTCCCAAGCTGGGTAACGACCTTGCTCGGAAGCCGTGAAGCCATGTGCTTTTGCCAATGTCATGATGCGGTCACGTAGGTATGCTAGTTGACTCATAGTCAAGCTACGTACGGAGATAAGAATATCTAATTGTGTGTCATTATCTTCTATGATAGCGATATTGTTGCTGGTATCTACTAAGCCCTCTAACTTTTTACTCATACCAAATACACCATGAGGTGCTAAGTATAAGAATTGCAAGAAGGTGTGTGCTTGTGCATCACTATAGATTGTAGCAGGTGTGTCACAAGGAGTGACTTTCACTTGTAGATTTGGATCTTGTGGAGATAATTCGTGACGAATGATCTCAGCGTTGCCTTGAATATGAGCTTGTAATGCATCTGCATCAGAAGGTTGGCAAAGAATAGTTGCCTCTGCAAAGCGAGGAATCGCGTTATGTTTAGAACCACCTGTAAAATGGCTTAAAGAAATAGGGGATTCTTGTTGTGCTTCCACTAATAAGCGAGCTAGGATTGTCACAGCATTACCAAGTTGTTCACCAATTTCAATGCCGGAGTGACCACCATGGAGTCCATCTACGGAGACTTTCAAAGCAGTTAATCCAGCTGGTGTTGGTACAGCGTTCGTTGGCAAGGTAAGGTCCAAACGACAGCCCCCAGCACAGGCTACAATGAATTCATGTTCTTGTTCTGTATCGATATTGAGCAAATATTGTCCGTGTAGGCGGTCACCTTTCACAGCCATGGCACCATTCATACCTGTTTCTTCATTAGTGGTAAATAGGCATTCTAAAGGTCCATGCGGGATGGTTGGATCATCTAGCACGGCCAGTGCCATCGCCACAGCGATGCCATTATCGGCACCTAGAGTAGTTTCGTTGGCGTGCAACCATTCACCTTCTTCAATCAGCTCGATGGGGTCCTTGGAAAAATCGTGAGTGGATGTGTCAGATTTTTCTGCCACCATATCGATATGACCTTGTAAAATGATAGATGGATGATTTTCATAGCCAGCAGTTGCATTAGCACGAATGATTACATTTAATTCTTCGTCTTGTTCTGCTTCTAAACCTCTATCTTTGGCAAATTGCATTAGAAAATCGCTAATACCCTGCTCATTACCAGATTCACGAGGGATTTGACTGATTTCACGGAACCAGTGTAATACATTAGTTGTATAGTTAGTATGTGTCATAATAAACCCTTTCTTAGGATGGATGAAATATTCAATAAAATAACTATACTCTATTAGCCGTAAGGGGTCAATATAAGAATAAATGATTCTTTTATGATGAAAGTCTATGTCAATGGTGTGCCAAGGAATGCTATAATAAGAATAGTGATTTCAAAGGAGGTTATCACATGAAGGATACAAAGATTATGATTATAGGCACAGGAGGTACCATTGCAGGTACAGGAAATGGGTCTAGTGCATTAACGGAATATAGAGCGGGATCCATAGGCGTGTATGATTTGATACAGGCTGTGCCTGCTTTGAATGAGTATGGTCCTTTTGAAAGTGTGCAATTCTCTAACATAGATAGTTCTGAAATGAGCCCTTATCGGTGGGTACGGTTAGCACTACTTGTGAATGAAGTGGCTGAGCGAGATGATATAGGTGGTATTGTTATTACCCACGGCACAGATACGATGGAAGAAACTGCGTATTTCTTGCAATTGACGGTACATACGAAGAAACCGGTTGTGATGACTGGTTCCATGCGTCCTGCTACAGCACTCAGTGCTGATGGTCCGGTGAATTTGCTGCAAGCAGTGCAAGTGGCGCGCAGTGAAAGTGCTATCCACCAAGGTGTTCTTGTAGTGATGAATGGATACATTGATAGCGCTAGAGAAGTAGCAAAATTACATACCACCGATGTGGCTACCTTTGGAAATACCCAATTAGGCCATATGGGGTGTATACAAAATGGAAAGGCTTATTTTTACTATACTCCATGTCGTAAGCATACAAGTGACAGCGAATTTATTTTGCGTGAAGAAGTGGAATTGCCACAAGTGGGAATTGTGAATCTCTATGGAGGTATGGATACAGAAATACTAACTATGGTAGCAAGTCGATCACAAGGGTTAATTGTGGGTGGTTTTGGGCATGGCACATTGCCACAGGCTGTACGAGATACGCTCAAAAAAATTACCATTCCCAAAGTACGATCATCTCGCATTGGAAATGGTATTGTGTCCAGTAATTCATCAGATGTAAAAGAAGGCTTTATCGTTAGCGATTCCTTGTCACCTGTGAAAGCTAGAATTCTTTTGATGTTGGCTTTACAACAAGAACGAAGTCGAGAAGATTTAGAGAACTTATTTGCACTCTATTAAGGCATCTCTTGTTCTGCTATGCATTCTATAGAGGTCTAGGTTAACGAAATGGTAGCAAATAAGTCCATAAAATTTACAGATCCAAGGTAGCTGTGTTTTCTAATGCTTTTTCTATAGCACTTCGCACGGCTTTAGCTAAGGTGTCACCAAATTGGGAGAAGGTTCCTGTATCTGTCAGGAGCGCTCCATTTGGATCGATGGTCATGATGACGCCATCTGTGGATGTACCAGTGGCAGGCTGATTAGATAGAACGCTAGTGATTCCTATAGATTGAAGTGCCACTGTTTTGGCTTCGGTAATTGTGAGAAGTGATTTTGTAAGTGCTCCATCAGTAAGTGCACAATTAGTAAAGACTAAGAGATTGATGGTGCCTCCAGCGTGAAAAACTCCATCTTTTTCGTAGTATGTGTAGCCATCGCCTGCTCGATGCGCTGTTTTTTCAACACCGGCGGTGGCAATGACTTCTACGATGATAGTTCCTTCTTGGTAACATACATAGGCATGTCGATTCATAGAGGCACTAGTCAATAAGGCTGTACAAAAATGGATGGGTAAGTCTAACTGTACGCATTCTTTTGCTAAATAGGCAGAGGTGGACCCACCAGGTAATTCACTTTCATTATTGACAAAAAAAGTTAATTGCTGATTGCGTACTGCCATGACATGGTGTAGGCCACCGTTGAAAGGGCTTGTGCTGATGGCATAATAGGGCATATCATAGGTAATGGTAATGGCTGAACTATGGATGTCCACGTAACCACCACTACGTAGTGTAGTAGGAACCTTGTATTGATTGTAATTGGGCATATATCCTCCTAGTAAGTAACATGTTATTTTATATAGTTATAGTACCATAAAAAGAACTAGGATAGTATAATAGATTATATAATCATTGAGGAGGAGTCTATCATGGAAGAGAGTCATTTTTTTGCGCTATTGCAGCGTATGAAATATATTCAACGCTGGAGCTTAATGCGCAATACAGAAGTAGAAAACTTACAAGGCCATAGTTTGGAAACAGCTATGATTGCGCACCAATTAGGCGTGTTACGGAATACCTATTTTGATGGGGCTGTAGATGTGAACCGATTAGCGGTATTGGCTATGTATCACGATGTGAGTGAAGTTTTTACAGGAGATATGCCGACACCGGTAAAATATTTTAACCCTAAGTTGCGTGCTCTCTATGGAGAAGTAGAACAGTTGGCAAATAAAACTTTGTGGCATACATTACCAGAAGAGGTTCAACCGTGCTATGAGGAAGCTTTATTAGGTAGCTCTGATGAATATGCAGTCTTAATTAAAGCAGCAGATACGATGTCAGCATTTATGAAATGCGTCACAGAAAAAGCTGCTGGTAATGATGAGTTTAATGCAGCCTATGACAGTATTTATAAGCGTTTGCAGGATATGAATTTACCAGAGGTGAATTTATTTTTGAAAGTGTATGTTCCGAGCTTGACAAAGTCTTTAGATGAAATGAATGTGTCTTTTGCAAAGTAAGAGTGTACTTATTACTTTTCATGTATGCAAAGGACATGTTACCTATATGAGTACAACTATAGAGGCTTTAAAGGTGTCTAAAAAGAACCCTGGGATTGTTATTAAGGGGAACCTGTACTATCTCTAGAAAATATAGAGGGTTTATAGTTTGTCATATTGACGTCATTACATACTTTCACGTATACTAATATTATATAGATAATGACTAAGAAGAGGAAAAATCTTTTGAACGCATCACAGAGAGCATTGGGTTGGTGGAACAATGTATGTAATAGAAAGAGGGTAGCCTCGGAGTTGGCATGGTGAACTAGAGTAAGTATGCCCGCTGATCAGCGTTAACGATAATGAGTGATTGCTACGGCAATAATCTAGGTGGTACCGCGGAAGTATAGACCCTTTCGTCCTAATGGACGAAGGGGTCTTTTTGTATATAGAAAGAATATCTATCATTTTTGCGACTTTGCAAGTTTACCATAGAAATATGCTTATTGAAGGGTAGGAATGTAAAGATATATTTGAACTAGGAGGACATATGAAGGAATATAAAAATCTCACAACTTACAATCCAAAAGAGATTGAACAACAATGGTATACATATTGGGAAGAGAAAGGGTACTTTCATGAGGAAGTGGACACAAATAAAGAGCCGTTCAGCATTGTCTTACCGCCACCAAATGTAACAGGTCAATTGCACATGGGTCATGCTCTTGATAACACCTTGCAAGATATTTTGATTCGTACGAAACGTATGCAAGGCTACAACGTGTTGTGGATGCCTGGTACAGACCATGCAGGGATTGCAACGCAAGTAAAAGTAGAAGAAAATATCATGAAAACAGAGGGAAAATCTCGTCATGATTTAGGTCGTGAAGAGTTCTTGAAACGTGTATGGGAGTGGAAACAAGAGTACGGTAGCACCATCGTAAAACAAATTCGTAGTTTAGGTGCTTCTTGTGACTGGACGAGAGAGCGTTTTACCTTGGATGAAGGTTACCATGAAGCAGTATTAAAAGTATTCGTAGAGTTATACGAAAAAGGTTTAATCTATCGTGGAGAACGCATCACTAACTGGTGCCCTAATTGTTTGACAGCTTTATCTGATATCGAAGTAGAACACGAAGATGAAAATGGTCATTTATGGCATATTAAATATCCTGTAATCGGGGAAGAAGATGTATTTTTAACAGTAGCTACCACTCGTCCTGAAACGATGTTTGGTGACGTAGCCGTAGCGGTGAACCCTAACGATGAGCGCTATGCCCATTTAGTAGGCAAAGAATTATTGCTTCCATTCGTGAATCGTCATATCCCAATCATTGCCGATGAATACGTAGATCAATCTTTCGGTACTGGTTGCGTAAAAATTACACCAGCTCATGACCCTAATGACTTTGAAATGGGACAACGCCATAATTTAGAAAGTATTGTGGTGATGAACCCGGATGGCACCATGAATGCAGGAGCAGGTCACTTTGTAAATATGCCTCGTGAATTAGCGCGTAAACAAGTAGTAGCAGAATTAGAGGCGCAAGGTTTATTAGAAAAAGTGGAAGAACATGGGCATAGTGTAGGTCATTGTTCTCGTTGTAACACAACAGTAGAACCTATGGTATCGAAACAATGGTTTGTATCTATGGAACCATTGGCAAAACCTGCTTTAGAAGTGGTACGTGACAAATCTATTGAATTTGTACCAGAACGCTTTACTAAAACATATACCAACTGGTTAGAGTCTATTCGCGATTGGTGTATTTCTCGTCAATTGTGGTGGGGACATCGTATCCCAGCATGGTACTGCCAAGACTGTGGGGAAACGATTGTAACGACAGAAACATTGACAGAATGTCCACATTGCCATGGCAAAGTAGAACAAGATCCAGACGTATTAGATACATGGTTCAGCTCTGCGTTATGGCCATTTGCTACAATGGGTTGGCCTGAAAATACAGAGGAAGTGAAACATTGGTACCCAACTAGTGTTATGGTAACAGGCTACGACATCATCTTCTTCTGGGTAGCTCGTATGATTTTCATGGGCTTAGAATTTAAAAAAGAAATTCCTTTCAAACACGTATTCATTCATGGCCTAGTACGTGATAGCCAAGGTCGCAAAATGAGTAAATCCTTGGGCAATGGTATCAATCCATTAGAAGTGATCGAAGAATACGGTGCCGATGCGTTGCGCTTTACCTTGGTAACAGGCAATACACCGGGGAACGATATGCGTTTTTACATGGAA
The DNA here is from genome assembly GCF_003992185.1 of Veillonella sp. CNR 79/14. Lineage (NCBI taxonomy): Bacteria > Bacillati > Bacillota > Negativicutes > Veillonellales > Veillonellaceae > Veillonella > Veillonella sp. CNR 79/14. Next base: position 45,521 of record NZ_RQVH01000012.1, read on the forward strand.
CGTGTGGAAGCAAACCGTAATTTCGCTAATAAAATTTGGAATGCATCCAAATTTGTGTTGATGAACTTAGAAGGCTTTGATGAAAGTTTTGTACCAAGCGCAGAAGACTACACATTGGCAGATAAATGGATTCTAGAAGAATACAATAAAACAGTCACAAACATTACGAATAACCTTGATAAATTTGAATTAGGGGAAGCAGCGAGCGCTGTATACGATTTCATTTGGAATACGTACTGCGACTGGTACATTGAATTAGCGAAACCTCGTTTGTACAACAAAGAAGGTGGCCGTGACCGTCAAACAGCTCAATACCTATTGGTATCCATTCTTCGTCATATGATGGAATTATTGCACCCATTCATGCCATTCGTAACAGAACATATTTGGCAACACTTGCCACATGAAGGGGAGAGCATCATGGTTGCTCCATGGCCAAGTACATTATCCATGGAAGGTTTCGGCTCTGCAGCGGCACATATGAATGTGATGATGGACGGCATTAAAGGTATCCGTAACATGCGTGCAGAAATGAATGTACCAATGGGCAAACGTTCTGAAGTTATCTTAGTGCCTGCTACAGAAGAATTGAAAGGTATCTTAGAAACCCATGGTGATTACTTCCATACCTTAGGTTGGGCAGAAAAAGTAACAGTATTTTCACCAGATGCGCCAAAACCAGAAAATGCTACAGTAACTGTGGTGAACGGCTTAGAAGTGTACTTGTTGTTGAAAGATTTAATTGACGCAGATAAAGAAAAAGAACGTATCGCCAAAGAACAAGCCACAGTATTGAAAGAAATCGCTCGTTTAGAAGGTAAATTGAACAACCAAGGATTCTTAGCGAAAGCTCCTGAAGCGGTAGTAGCGAAAGAAAAAGAAAAATTGGAAGAATACAAACAAAAACAACAAGCCTTGAACGAACGTGAAGAGTTCTTAAAAACATTAGCATAAGGAGATCCATCATGAATTATACGGAAGCGATTGCCTACCTAGAAGAGGTAGCCTCCTTTGGGATTCATCCAGGATTAGAACGGATTACAGCGCTATTAGAAGAGCTAGGAAATCCACAACATACATATAAAACGATTCATGTCACAGGAACGAATGGAAAAGGGTCTGTTTCTACTTATATTACCTATGGCTTGTATATGAGCGGGCTTCGAGTGGGGATATTTACGTCCCCGCATCTGCAATCCTACACGGAGCGCATGCGTGTGAATACGGCCTGCATTACAGAAGAGGCTTTTGCTGATTTGATTGAACGTGTAAGTCATGCTGTGAAAACCATTATGGATCGCGGTGTGGAAGCACCCACACAATTTGAAATCTTGACGGCAGCAGCATTCTTATTCTTCCAAGAACAAGATGTGGACTATGCCGTTATCGAAGTAGGCTTAGGTGGATTACTAGACTCTACGAATGTCATCACTCCAGAAGTGGCAGTAATTACAAATGTGACCATTGACCATCAAGCGTACTGTGGAGATACCGTAGAGGAGATTGCCCGCCATAAAGCAGGTATCATCAAACAAGGAGTACCTCTTGTAACAGCAGCTCAAGGGAGCGCTCTAGATGTGATCAAGGAAACGGCTCGTTCTCTAGGCGTGACCTACCATGTGTTCAATGAGGACTTTACCATCGATAGTCGCAGTGCGATGGCGATGGGACAAATGATTACTGTAAAAGATAAAGAAGGACATAAAGACATGCTCTTTACTTCTATGCATGGTATCCATCAAGCCCTGAATTTAGCGTGTGCAGCAAGGGTATTGCAAATCCTGAAAGACAAAGAACAAGCAGTGAGCGAAGAAACGTACCGTGAAGGCTTAGCTCGTGCTACTTGGCCAGGACGGTTTGAAACCTTCAAAGTCCATGGCAGGACAATCATTTTAGATGGGGCTCATAATGCGAGCGGAGCAGAAGCCTTTTCTATGACTTTCAATGAACTGTATCCAGAAAAAGCGAAAACTGTGGTTTTATCAATTTTGGAAGATAAAGATGTATCCACTATGGTTAGTTATTTAGTGGGACAAAAAGACCGTGTTATTACGGTACCAGCACCAACACCACGAGGCATTGCACCGCAACAGTTGGCCAAACAAATGCCCGTCCAAGCAGATCCTATGGAGACAATCCAAGAGGGCTTAGACCATGCTATGAAAATAACTAAGGAAGGCGATATCATCGCTGTGGTGGGATCCTTATACATTCTTGGGGACGTGCAACAATGGATCGCCCAAGAAATGGGGCACTAATGGATGCCCTACGTAGACTATCTGTGGACCAATGGATAGTCTACCTCCTCTATGGAGCCACCGTGTGCATTCCTTTAGTACCCATAGGTGGCAATATTCTTGTCCTTGTGGCGGGGATACTGGCATTGTTGTTTGATAGGCAACGATTTTCTGGGGCCTTACATTGGCTACAATGGGCAGTTCTGGGGTTTATTCTTTGGACGGGATTTTCTATCGTTAATTCCATAAATATACAATGGTCGGCTATGAGCTGGTTCTACCATATAGGTATGTATGGCAGTATCTATTGGTTGATGACATATTATATAGATAATGAATTACGGCAGAAAGCGTTTTTGTCCTTATTTTGTATGACTGGAGTTCTCGTGTGCTTAGGTGCGGGATATCAGTATTTTTATATGACTCCGGAACATATTCATGAATGGGTGGATAATGTTCATTTTCCAGGACTCATGCGGCGCATGTATGGGACGTTACAGAACCCTAATTTATTGGGTGAGTATTTATTGTTTGTCCTATCCGTTGGTGGATTAGGAACGATACAGGTATTGAAAGCTAAAGATTGGAAACGCTTTGCTTACATGGCATTAGCAGTCATATGTATGCTACTATGTCTTGTCCTTACTTATTCGAGAGGCATGTGGCTTAGTTTGGCTATTGTTGTATTTGTGGCAGGTATTTGTGTAGAGCGAAGATTATTATATGCCCTTCTAGTAGTGCCGTTGGTGTTATTCTTTTACCATGGGGAAGTATCCAGTCGATTGTGGTCGCTCTTTAGTGGGCAAGATACATCAGTCATGCTCCGGTGGGCATTATGGGATAGCACTATGTACATGATAGAAGATTTTCCTATCTTTGGTATTGGTTGGGATGCATTTTGGATGACCTATCCAGACTATAATTATTTTATCCAAGATCCAACGGTCATAATCTATCATGCCCATAATTTGTATTTGCAAGTGGCTGCAGAAACGGGTCCGATTTCCTTGTGCTTGTTGTTAGCAATTTTATTAGGGCATAGTAGAAATATGCAAAAACAAAAGCACCTTGCCATTCCATATCGCTATAGTATGACCTTGATTACCGTAGTTGTTTTGGTAAGCGGTCTCTTTGATCATGCTTTATATAGCCAGCAAGTAAGTATGGTCTTGTGGCAACTATTAGGCTTTTCTATGAGTGTCATACGAAATAAAAAATAATATAAAACTTAAAAAGTATAGAGAAGGTCTTATGACAATCTCTATACTTTTTATATGTGGTAATCATTGTGTTTAGATTGTATATTGTCTATAACAATATTTGCATACATCAATTGTTATAGAAGAGTATGAATATTGAATTAAGAAATATGAAAAATGATACTGTTGTTTTGAAGTTAAAGGAATCATCAATTATATAGCTTTGAGTGGACTAACACAGTAAAGT